>JARFRJ010000250.1 GCA_029287305.1 Hyphomonas sp.
TGTTCGTCTCGTGGGCTCGGAGATGTGTATAAGAGACAGGAATAAAAGGGGCGGCTCTATAAGCCCGGATCAATCTCTCTACAAACCCTGATCTTTGTCTTGCAGGTCAGCCGCGCTTTGCTCAGCAACTTTTTTTCTGATCTCATCGAGCTGTTCCGGCGTGAGATTGTTTGGCACGACCATCCCAACCGAGACAATCATTTTCGCGCCATCTTCAATCGTCATGTTGAGGTCAATGACTTCACTTTTGGGCACAAACATGAAGAAGCCTGAGGTCGGATTAGGCGTAGTGGGGACAAAAACTCCCATCATTTTAGGGCCTAATCTTGCACCAATCTCACCTTTCAGAGGCACGGTGACAAAGCCAATACACCATGTGCCCTTTTTGGGAAATTCCACCAGTACAATATCACGAAAAGAGGTTTCCTGATTACTCGCCAAGGTTTCAAACAATTGCTTGAACAGCAGGTAGATCGTCTTGATCACGGGCAGTCTGGACAGAAACTGATCACCTGCCTTGATCATGGATCGACCGATTAGATTGGCCCCGACCGCACCGAGAAAGGTCAAGCCAATAAAGGCCACAACCACACCCAACCCGGGCAAACCCAGCGTAATCTCCGTACCAAATATCGTGACCGTATCTGGAATATAGGTTTCCGGGTTCCAGGCCCGGGGGATGAGCGGCTTTATGCGTGCATCAATCCAGGTGATAAAACTGGCGACGAGATAAATCGTAATGGTGATCGGCGCGGCAATCACCACACCGGCGAAAAAACGTCCCCGAACCCAGCTGAAAAAGGAGGTTTTCGGGGGCTCCGGGACAAGCGGATTATGCGGATGATCAGGCTCTTTATGTGTCCGTTTTGTCACTGTAAATCTCTCACGCGCCAGACGCGCCTTATGTAAGGGGAATCGGTCAGAATATTTTATTCTATGTAGCTATCTATCATCTGCTTAGTGAAAATAGGTGAAAAATATGTTATTTGGGCGGAAATCTTCCAAGAATTGGCGCAGGTGCAATTTCGCCCCGCGCCCCTGTCGTCTCCGGAAAAGACAGAGATAAGCCGCGCACGCTGCGCATGGCAAGATAGGCAAAGGCTTCCGCTTCCAGACTGTCCCCGCGCCAAGCTGCCTCTTCTGCTAGGATCACAGAACATGGCAAAGCCTCTTCAATAGCGCGCACAAGAGCAGGGTTATGCCGCCCACCGCCGCACAGGATCAACTGATCCGGCTGGCGCGGGGCGTGCTCCAGGCTGCGGGCGAGACTATGGGCACAGAGCGCGACGAGCGTTGCGGCCCCATCCGCAGGGGACAGGCCGCGCACAAGATTGGCATTAAAATCATATCGATCGAGAGATTTAGGCGGCTTTTGATCAAAATAAGGCGCGTCCAGAAGCTGCACCAGAAGCCCTTCATGAACCCGCCCACGGCTCGCCAGAGCGCCGCCCCGGTCATATGACCCAAGGCCATGCGCTTCCACCCATTCATCAATCGGCCCATTGGCTGGCCCTGTATCAAAGGCATATAAGCGACCCTCTTTGCCCAGAAAAGTGATATTGCTGACACCGCCCAGATTGACGATGGCTGAATTTTCAAATCCGCTCTTGTGTAAAAGGGCCCGGTGATAAGCGGGCGCGAGCGGGGCACCCTGCCCGCCAGCCCTCATATCGGGCGTACGAAAATCATAGGCAAGCGGTATGCCTAATCGCGCCTGTAAAGCCAGAGCATCAAGAATTTGACGCGTCTCCCCTAGCTGACCGTTTTGCGGCGCACGATGCAAGACAGTCTGTCCATGCACGCCGGCCAAGGCCGGACGCGGTCCCGCCCCCTCTCTAAGGAGCTTATCCCAAGCCTCAATATGGGCTATATTGAGGGCCGCGCAGGCCGCACTATAATCGGGCACAGGCCCGTGCCAGTTCCAGTCACGCGCCTGTGCAACCGCATCTTGCAACACAACACGTTCAGAGGCTGTATATTTGCGCTCGGCCACAGGCCCAAACTCATAGACCTCTACGCCATCGGTCAGGATCATCGCTGCATCCACCGCATCTATGGACGTGCCCGACATAAAGCCAGCGACCCATAGAGGCGCAATTTTTTCTGTTTTCTGGTTCAAAGCAACGCTCCTGCATGTTAGAGCCCAAACTGGAGATATACATGACCGATTATAGCTATCAATCAGAGTTTTTAAACCGCTTGCATGCGCGCGGCTTTATCAAGCAAGTGACCCATCAGAGTGAACTGGACACTTATTGCCAAACCGGCACACCGATTGCCTATATTGGTTATGATGCAACGGCCAAAAGCCTGCATGTTGGCTCATTAATGGGTATTATGATGCTGCGCCATTTACAGCAGGCGGGCGGCAAGCCGATTATTGTGATCGGCGGCGGCACGACCAAAATCGGCGATCCAACTGATAAATCTGCCTCCCGCCCTATTTTAAGCGAGGCGGATATTGAGGAGAATATTGCCGGTATCAAAAAAGCTTTTGAGCCTTTTTTGAGCTTTGGCGATGGGCCGACAGATGCGGTGATGGTCAATAATGATGATTGGCTCGGTAAGATCGGCTATGTTGACTTTTTGCGCGAAACCGGAAAATATTTTACTATTAATACAATGGTAAAACAGGATACCGTGGCCAGGCGGCTGAAATCAGAAATCCCCTACACCTTTCTTGAATTCAATTATCTGCTTCTGCAATCTTATGACTTCCTGGAGTTGGCGCGGCGTGAGAACTGCCGCATTCAAATGGGCGGCTCCGACCAATGGGGTAATATTCTCGGCGGCGTCGATCTGAACCATAAAGCCGATGGACGCCAAGTTTATGGCCTCACATGCCCGCTCATCACCACCGCCTCTGGCAGTAAAATGGGTAAGACCGCCGCCGGGGCCATATGGCTGAATGCGGATATGCTTAGCCCATATGAATATTGGCAATTCTGGCGCAATTGCGAAGATGCCGATACTGGGCGGTTCTTGAAACTGTTTACAGATTTGCCTCTGCAGGAGATTGCCCGGCTGGATGCCCTAGAAGGCGCCGACATAAATGCGGCGAAAATCGCCCTTGCCAATGCTGCCACCACACTGCTTCATGGGGGTGAGGCGGCAAAAAATGCCGAAGCCACCGCGCAAGCTGTTTTCACGCAAGGCGGCACGGGGCAAGCCTTGCCAAGCGTAGATATATCCCGGGGTGAAATTGAGGCCGGATATCTTATCGCGTCCGCTTTCACTCTGGCGGGGCTGACAAAATCCAATGGTGAGGCGCGGCGTCTGATCAAACAGGGCGCTGCCCGATTAAATGACAGGCCTGTTCAGGACCCGAATGCCATCTTCACCCTAGATGATCTGGCAGAGGCAGGAACCTTTAAGCTTTCAGCGGGTAAAAAGCGCCACGCCCTCATTCAGGTGATTTAGGGTCACCCGTTTCGGACAGGCGATCTACTGGGTCTGGCTCAGCCGGGTTTTGTAGATCGGGCTGGGATATAGACGTGTCCTCGGGGTCCGTTTCAGAAGCGATCGGAGTATCAGCTTCGAGGTCAGAGGGCGTTTCAAGCTGCGGCTCAGAGGATATTTCAGCTTCCGGTTCAGCCTCTATTATCGTGCTGGGTTTATCTTGTGGCGGATTGGCGAGCGGTGCGGGGCGTGCCATTTCTGGATTATCAAAAATACCCCGTAAGATACCCGGCGTAATGGCGGAGAGAAGGTTTACCGAGACATTGGCCTGTCGCACACTGCCCGTCACATCATAGCGCAGGGAGATGACCCCTTCGCCTTCCCGGCGGACCAGAAGATCACCAATAATCGGCAACCCACCAAGCGCTGAATTAATACCGAAACTGGGGACTAAAACACCCCCAATATCAATACGGTCTGCCCCCGGTGTGTAATGGCCATTGGCCGTCAAGCCCAGAGCAGGACCATAGGCGCGCGCGCCGACAATACTATACCGTCCCTTTGAGACCGTGATCGGCACTTCAATTTTGCTGAAACCTATGCCATTGCCGGACAAGGCGTCTGACAGGCCGCGTAAAGATGCAACGGACAGGATGCGCGCGAAAAGCGGCGCTTTGACAAGGCGGGTATCTTGTATATCCAAGCGAAATTGCGTTGGCAGCTCCTGCCCCCCCAAAGTGCCCGTCATCTGCAATCGCCCGCCTTTCAGCGCATCCATGCCAAAGAAAACATTTGTAAGAAAACTGGCATCATCGCAATTAATCAAAAAGGTTGGATCACCCAGCCCGGTCGCATCAAAGCTAAGATTTATACTGGCAGAGTTCGGCAGTTTTCCAATCGCAGAGGCGGTTTGCAAGCCGTCCTGAGTGGATGTCAGCGACATCACCGTTGTTTGCGTTTCAAAATCCGGACGCCATTGCAGACGGTCAATCCTAGCATTAAAGGTCAGATCACCAACTTGCACAGCCAGAGGCGCAGGAGACCGGCCAATAGTGGAGATATTCGGCATAAAGCTAGACATATCCAAAAATGCGCCCGCGGCATCGATGATCAGCGCGTCGGTTTCATTACGCCGGGCCGTGCCGGATAGGTCCATACGATCCTTTAGATAGGCTTTCTCAATATTCGCACTGATAAGACGTCCATTCGGCTGTACAGAAATCGTTCCATCAAAGACCGCCTCTTCTGTATTAAAGCTGATCTCACTCGTAACAATGTCAGGGGCAGCTTGATAGCGCAGGCTCGCCCTAGCCGGCACGCCGCGGGGTTTGACCCAGTCCAGAAGGGCAACGTCTAGCGCAAGGGACTGCAAATCGACCGCCGCATCGAGCTGACGGATATTCGTTCCGGCTAATTTTGCCTGTAGCTCAACCGGGGCGTTTCCGAAAATATAGGCCCGGCTTGGAATACCCACTGCGTTCAGCATATCCGAATTGATCTGGCTTGTGGCCTTCAAATTTGCCAAACCATCATCACTATTGAACGCATACGCCCATTCATACTGCAAAGGGGCCTCGGCGATTTGCCCAAAGCCTGAAACACGAAGACCCTTTTCATTCAGAAAAACTTTGGCATTGCTGTCGGTTAAGGAAAGATCAGACAAAGCATTCTTAAGGCCGCCCGAAATTACCTCACCCTCGCCAGTATATCTATAGTCAGAAATCGGAACATTTGGGATCGCAGGTCGGATCAACTCAAAGCGCATCACCCCCTCACCTGAGATATTATCCGGATTAAACCCGCTACGAGCTTCAATCTGCAGGCGACTATCACTGACCATGCGGGCCAAGCTTTGCGCCGGACCACGCCCTTCAATATTGACAATCATATCTGCCCCGCGAGGATGTAATTGCGGATAATGGACACTGCCCCCCTCAATCTGCCAGTCTTGCAAAACCCCATCGGTAAAATCAATTTTGACAGAATTTCCTGTCATTGTGCCAGTTGCTGTAACCCCTTTTATCTCCGGCATATCGGGAATTGCCTGCAAGCCGACATCTATTGCCTGAAATGTCACACTCAGGGCTTCATCGGCCAGATGCCCCTGCTTGAAACTATTGCGCCCAATAGTGATATCCGCCTGAGCCTCTGTGACCACACCGCCGCGCATATTACTGGAAATATAGCGCCGCGCCCCCGGACCCAGGCTTTCCGGCCAATAATCCAACAGGCTTTTAATCGCGATAGGACCACTGACACGGCTTGTAAGCGCCAGTTCAAGCGGTAACTCGCCGCGCTGGGCATCCTGAATGCGGGCCATTTGCCCCTTCAGTGTCAGGCCCGCTTCATTCAGACGCAAAGCCAAATTGTCCAGCTTCAAGGCGGATTTGGCACTGTCTACCACGCCAGAGACCTCTACTTGGCTGACCTGCCAAATTTGCGGAAA
>JARFRJ010000324.1 GCA_029287305.1 Hyphomonas sp.
CTGTCTGGCGGTGGTATCGGTCATAGATGTATAGGTTTTGATGAGGTTTCCAGTGGCAGGATTGATAGATTTCATGCTGTCAGCTTCTTAAAAAAATTGAGAATTTCATTCTTTTTACAGGCAATCGGGATATTGATGAAAAACAGGCCACCTTTCTTGTCTACGGCAATCGGAGTGTTTATAAAGTCAGAATGATTGCGCCTTGGCGATGACGCGTTTCGACCTTGCGATGCGCGTCTTGAGCCTTTTCGAGAGGAAAGCGGCTGTCAATACAGGGTCTAACCTTTCCGGTCTCAACATAGTTTGACAAGCGCTTTAAATCCTTTTGTGTGTCGCCATTAATAGCCAGTTTGATTTTTTTATGACGCAAGGGATTTGTCAGCGCGGCGCCTATTTCTCGCAAGCCAAAATTCAAAGGCGCAAATATACCCCGTTCTTTAAGCAAATGCCTAGCCTGTTTGGGACTAAGAACGCCGATCGTATCGAAGATAATATCGAAATCACCCGGCCATGTATCAAGGGGTGAAAGCCTGTAATCAATCGCGTCATCGACGCCCAGTGCTTTGATATATTCTTGGCTGTCTGGGCCGGAAACCCCTGTCACATCTGCCCCAAGCGCTTTGCCGATTTGCACCGCATAGCTGCCCACGCCGCCAGAGGCACCGACGATAAGCAAACGCATGCCCGGTTTCAAGGCGGCGAAATCAGACAGGAAAACAAGCGCGCATATCCCCCCAAACGGCAAGGCGGCGGCTTCCTCAAAGTCAAGATTTGCTGGTATTTTGGTAATAGCCCCTGTCTCGGGCATGGCCAAATAATCTGCTGAGGCCCCGAATGTGCTCGACATGCCGAACACACGATCCCCGAGAGTAAACCCTTTTACCTGCGAGCCAACAGAGATGATTTGCCCGGCAAATTCACTGCCCATATATCTGTTGCGCGGGCGGAAAACGCCAAACATTAAACGTCCGGGAAGCGCCATTATAGCTGGAAAGGCTGCGGCGCGTAAGCGCCAATCCCCCGTATTGACGCCGCTTGCTTCGACTTTTACCAGAACATCTCCCGGGCCAATTTCCGGCTTGGGTCGGTCTGTCAGATAGATCACATCAGGCGGGCCATAACGATCATAGGCAAGCGCTCTCATAATAGGGGCCCTCTGTTTTGACGATGATGTTTAAACTGCTTTTCTTGCCATAGAATCATAGAATTGATTGACCAGATTGCCAATGGTCGACATGCGTGACCAAACGTCAAAGCCGCGATTATCTTCAGGCGGTATAGAGGGCTCTTTATAATAAACTTTTCCTCTGCCCCTTTTCAAATGGAGGAAAATACGGCATATGCCAGTCGCTGGGTCTAACAGACATCACTTTTAAAGAATTGGCTCTACGACATCTGGGTTAATTTTATAAAGTCTGTGTCATTTAGACCTAAATATTGGGATAGATATTCAGCCCAAAAACCTAAACTAAATCAAGCGCAGCCAAGCATTTCAAGCTTATTGCCAAACTTATAAAAAGGACAAGTGATGTCGATTCCAGCCGTCCGCAAAGCGGAACTTATCAAACAATTTGCCCGAACCGAGGGCGATACCGGGTCACCTGAGGTACAGGTGGCTATTCTGACAGAACGTATCAACAATCTGACAGAACATTTCAAAACCAATAAAAAAGACAATCATTCGCGCCGCGGTCTCCTGACAATGGTGGCCACGCGCCGGAAGCTTCTCGATTATGTGAAGCGCAAGGATGAGAGCCGATATCAGGTCCTCATCAAAGAGCTGGGGATACGCCGCTAGGCCTCGCCCCGTAAAATAACCCGCTTGCCACAGGGGTAAGCGGGTTTTTCGTATGACATGAAAGAAAAAATATGTTCGACAAACAAACTGTATCCCTGGAATGGGCCGGGCGTACATTGACAATAGAAACGGGCCGCGTTGCCCGTCAGGCCGATGGATCGGTTATGATTACCTATGGCGAGTCCACTGTACTGGCCACGGCTGTTTTTCAGAAAAGCGCCAAACCGGGCCAGGATTTCTTCCCACTGACCGTCAATTATATGGAAAAATATTATGCGGCAGGCCGCATTCCCGGCGGCTTCTTTAAGCGGGAAGGTCGCCCGACAGAGAAAGAAACGCTGACCTCGCGCTTGATTGACCGCCCGATACGCCCGCTTTTTGCCAAAGGATTTAAGCATGAGGTTCAGGTCGTCCTGACCGCTATTTCCTATGATTTGGAAAATGATCCGGATATTCTGGGCATGATCGGCGCTTCAGCGGCGCTCGTCTTGTCTGGCGCGCCCTTTATGGGTCCGATTGGTGCGGCCCGGGTCGGGTATGCCGATGGTAGCTATATTATCAACCCAACCAGTGAAGAGTTGACAACATCAGAACTGGATTTGGTTGTCGCGGGCACACATGATGCTGTCATGATGGTGGAATCGCAGGCCAAGGAGCTTTCTGAAGAGATTATGCTTGGCGCGGTGATGGCCGGCCATGAAGCCATGCAGCCTGTGATCAATGCCATCATTGATTTGGCTGAAAAAGCCGCCAAAGAGCCTTTCGACTTTGCCGTTGCAGATTATAATGACGAATTGGCCAGCATAAAGGCGCTCGTCGGAGAGGATCTGACCGCAGCCTATCAGACCACGGAGAAACTTGCCCGTCAGGATGCTGTGTCTGCAGCGCGTGAGAAAGCTGGCGATGCCTTGGTTTCTACAGAGGATGCAGAAAAAGCCATGACGGCGGAGGTTTTCGCCGCCGCCTTTAAAGCGGCTGAAGCCTCTGTCGTGCGCGGTAACATCATCAAGACCGGTCAACGTATTGATGGCCGGGGGCTGGCCGATGTCCGCCCGATTGTTGCCGAGGCCCAAGTCCTGCCCCGCACACATGGCTCTGCCCTGTTTACGCGCGGCGAGACACAAGCGCTTTGCGTGGCGACACTTGGAACCTCTGATGATGAGCAATTCATTGACGGGCTGGAAGGCACAACCAAGCAGAAATTTATGCTGCACTATAATTTTCCGCCCTATTCCGTTGGAGAGACTGGTCGCATGGGCGGCACCAGCCGCCGGGAAACTGGTCATGGTAAGCTCGCCTGGCGGGCTTTGCAGGCCGTTTTACCCAAGCCGGAAGAGTTTCCCTATACGGTCCGTATGGTTTCTGAAATCACTGAATCCAATGGGTCGTCCTCCATGGCGACGGTTTGCGGGTGTTCTCTAGCAATGATGGACGCGGGTGTGCCGATTACGCGGCCTGTTTCCGGCATTGCCATGGGCCTGATCAAGGATGAAGACGGGATTGCGGTTCTATCTGATATTCTTGGGGATGAAGATCATCTGGGCGATATGGATTTTAAAGTCGCTGGAACGAGTGAGGGCCTGACCTCATTACAAATGGACATCAAGATTACCGGAATTACGCGTGATATTATGCACACGGCTCTTGAGCAGGCCAAAGGCGGTCGCCTGCATATCCTCGCAGAAATGGGCAAAGCCCTAGAGGGTGCACGTGAGGAACTGTCTGAAAATGCCCCGCAAATGGAAATTGTCACCATTCCGGTGGACAAAATCCGTGATGTTATTGGCACAGGCGGCAAGGTCATTCGCGATATTGTGGATACGACGGGCGCTAAGCTCAGTGTTGAAGATGATGGAACCATCCAAATCTCTGCCCTAGATAAAGCCTCTATTGAAGCGGCCAAGAAGCGGATTCATGAATTGACAGCCGAGGCAGAAATTGGCGGGATTTATGAAGGCAAAGTCGTTGCAATCAAGGATTTTGGCGCTTTCGTAAACTTCTTCGGCCCAAAAGATGGTCTGGTGCACGTCTCGCAAATGGCCAATGAACGGGTTGCTCATCCCAAGGATATTCTCTCAGAAGGTCAAACCGTCTGGGTGAAGCTGATGGGTTTTGATGATCGGGGCAAAGTTCGCCTGTCCATGAAAGTTGTGGATCAGGAAACAGGTAAAGAAATCGAAAAAGAGTAAAGCTCTGTCTTACCCTTATCGGCTGGTCGGCTTGTGAAAAATCAGGGTCGACCAGCCATTTTGGCG
>JARFRJ010000371.1 GCA_029287305.1 Hyphomonas sp.
ATGCATGAATGGGAAAGGGGCGGTTGACCTTGTCCGCGAGATTGAACCGGAACTCATCAGTATGGATCTCCAATTGCCTGAAATTTCAGGCCTTGATATTACACGCGCGATAAAGCGTGATCCTTATATTGTCCACATCCCAGTTTTGGCCATAACCGCTTTTGCCTTGCACGCAGACGAGGCGTTTATCCTGGAAGCTGGATGCGCCGGATGTATTTTAAAACCGATTGAAATTAAAAGCTTTGTGAAGCGCGTTGATGCGCTGATTGGACGACAAATATCGTCATAAGCACGCCTATTCTAATCATTATAGAGTTTGCGACATCGCCTATCTGACAGCCGAGTGGGCGCGCCGAAAAATTACCGCCAATTTATGTTTAGCGCGAAATCAGTTGAATTTTTATAAAGGGCCGAACGGGGCCAAACAAGTCTATTTGATCTTGCCTTCTTTAAACTCGACATGTTTGCGGACGACAGGATCATATTTCTTCATCACCAGTTTTTCCGTCAAATTGCGGGGATTTTTCTTGGTGACATAGAAGAATCCGGTCCCGGCTGATGAATTCAGGCGAATCTTGATGGTAGGAGACTTGGCCATATCGCGTATCTTTACAGTCTAGAGAATTTAAAAAGCGCATATGCGCGATAAGCGGTGTCAAAGTCAAGTCTTTATGGACATTATGGATAAAGATTGCCCGTATCCTCGGCCAAATGCCGCCAGTAAAAAAATCTCTTATAAAACCTCTCTTATAAGCGATCTATTCTATGCCCTGACCGTGTCCAGCGCAAAAAAACCGGGCCGAATTTTTGTCCCGGATTTTCCCATCGTTCTTTAATCTCATTCAGCATGAATTGCGTGACCGAGGGCAAATCCAGCCCTCCCGTCTGTTCAAGGTCAATCCACTGTAAATCATGTAACTCCACCCCATCCACAGGCGGACGCGTATCGATCAGCGCCGTGCGGGCATCGGCAATGAAAAAACGCGCATCATAGCGCTGCGGACGATAGGGCGGGGTAATAGCGCGGCCTATAAAGCGCAGATCATAAAGGCTTGGTGCTGCGCCCTGATCAAAAAAGGGTTGCCAGTCCTCCGGCAGGCGCGGCTTTGGTGTGGCAGGTTTACCGACAATCAGCCCGGTCTCTTCAAATGTTTCCCGAATAGCGGTCAGGGCAAAGGCGCGCGCTTTGCGGCGGCTGGCATGGCCAAGCTGCGATTCGGATTTAGGGTGTAGCTCACTCAAAGCCGGGATGCGCCCATCATGGCGCTCAACCCGCCCCCCCGGAAAGACATATTTATCTGGCATGAAGCGATGCCCGGCGGCGCGCTTGCCCATCAAAACTTCTATCTTTCGGCCTTGCGGACGCAACAGGATGAGCGTTGCGGCATCCTTCGGGCGCGGGCTAGGCTTGCCTTTTATCAGCACATCGCCCTTGTCTTCCCGGTCATAGGCTGAGCCGAGCAATTTTCGCGAGGCCCGCGCTTCAGAGGGCTTATCTTTTTGGCTCATTTACGGTTTCGAATTTTCGCTTTACGGGGGCGCTGGCTGGCACGTTTAGGCGCAGAGCCTGCTTCCATTGTTTTGGATTTGGCTTTCGCATGACCTGTTCTATTGCCAGTGGCCGGAACCCGTCTGGATTTTGCAAGCGGCGGTGTCAGCACATCCAAAATCAACCCGCCTTGCAGCGGGGTCACTTCAACAAGGCGCACGGTGACCTCCATGCCCATTTCATAAGCCTTGCCACTGCCCCGTGCGATCAGGGCATGAGCGCTTTCCTCATAGACCCAATACTCTGAGCCAAGCCGCCGCATCGGCACAAAACCGTCCGCGCCGGTTTCCTGAAGCTGGATAAACAGGCCCGCTTTATTCAACCCGCTAATCCGCCCATCAAATTCGGTTCCAACCTTGTCGGAGAGGTAATGCGCCAGATAGCGGTCCGTCGCCTCGCGCTCTGCGGCCATGGAGCGACGTTCTGTTGTCGATAAATGCGTCGCAAGCTCTTCCATTCTGGCAGCCTGTTCGGTTGACAGGCCATCCGGGCCAAGTTCAAGGGCCCGGATCAAAGCGCGATGCACAATCAAATCTGAATAACGCCGGATGGGCGAGGTAAAGTGCGCATATTTGATCAAATTCAGCCCGAAATGACCAATATTGTCCGGCGCATAGACCGCCTGGGCCTGTGTGCGGAGCACCATTTGCGTGATGACATCCTTATGGTCGCCTGCCCCCGCTTCTGCCAGCACATGATTAAAACGATGCGTTTGCGGGCGGTCACCGCGCGCCCACTTTAAATTCAGCGTGCGCAGAAAGTCTGCAAAGGCGGCCAATTTGGCTTCACTCGGCTGATCATGAATGCGGTACAATACATCCAAGCGATGCTTTTCCAGCGTTTCTGCCGCGCAGACATTGGCCAGAATCATCATCTCCTCAACCAGGCGGTGCGCCTCCAGACGCGCCCGCGGGGCAATCCGGGTAACGCGTCCATCTGCGTCCAATTCAATGCGGCGTTCAGGCAGGTCCAGATTAAGCGGTGCCCGTTTATCCCGCGCCGAACTAAGGGCGTGATAGGCCCCCCATAAGGGTTTCAGCACGGGTTCCAAAAGTGCGCCTGCTCTTTCACTCACTTGCTCGCCATCAATCGCGCTTTGGGCTTCCTGATAGGAGAGCCCCGCCGCCGAACGCATTTGTCCTCGAATGAATTCATGCGAGGTTTTGTGTCCTGTTTTATCTATGAAAATTTCCACCGCCAGACAGTTGCGGTCCTCTTTCTCTTTCAGGGAACAGGCCCCGGCGGAGAGGTCTTCTGGCAGCATCGGCACAACGCGATCTGGAAAATAGGTAGAATTGCCCCGTTTTTGTGCTTCGCGATCAAGCGCGGAACCTTCGGTGACATAGGCGGCCACATCGGCAATCGCGATGAGTATCCGCCAGCCTTTTTCGGTCGGCTCGGCAAAGATGGCATCATCATGATCGCGGGCATCAGCCGGATCAATAGTAATTAAAGGTATCTGCGTGAGGTCCGTGCGTATTACACTGGCAGGCGTGGCATTTTTTGCCGCCGCGATAACCTCATCGGGAAAGTCCAGCGGAATATTATGGGCATGAATCGCCAAGAGGCTGGCGGCTTTGGGATCATCCCCGCGACCGATCACCTCTATAACCTCGCCATGAACCGGTCCCATTGACCGGCCCGGCCCGGAGGCCTTTAAAAGCACTTTGACAAGATCGCCCTCCTTGGCCGCGCCGCAATCTTGCCCGCCGATCAGGATTTCATCGCGATCCTTGCGATTGGCAGAGGTGACCCGTCCGCCGCCCCTTTTAAGTGAGGTATAGAGGCCTGTGAGCGTACGTACCTCTGTCCGTTTGATAGCTCTGATCAGGCGCGCTTGCCAGCCGGTTGAGGTTTGCCCGATTTTGCATAATCCCCGATCGCCAGGGCCGGGCGCGGCTGTTTTTTTGTCTACCAAACTGCCACTATAGACAATGTTAGGTCCATAAAGCGTGCCTTGACGAACCGCCCGTCCAACCAAATCACCCATCTCGTCAATTCGCTCAAACTCGACCAGGCTGGTCGGCGGAAGAGAATCATTCAAGGTCCAGGACCGTTTTCCGATCCGCTCAATCTGGCCTCTGGCTTCCAGCGCCTTCAAAATCGCCCGCAGCTCTGCGCGCATCGGGCCGGATACATTCATTGCGCGGGCAATGTCACGCTTATTGGTAATCTCGGGATTATCTTTAAGAAAGGTCAGGACAGCGTCGGCTGATAAAGTGTTCATAAATTCCATATAGTCTGATTTGTTTATAACTCTGCTTTAAATGCGCAGATTGCCTAAAGGCCAGAAGAATATTTCGGGCTTGCACATTGCCTTTACAAGGGCCTACGTGCATTTAGCTCTTATGACACATATGCAGAAAACCGAAATGACCCCTGACGAAACTTTATCCTTTTTATTGGAGACATGCAAAAAAGCCGGGGCAAGTGACGCCGATGCTCGTTTTGGCCGATCCATGGGCGAAAATGTTTCTGTTCTCAACGGGAAACTGGAAACGATTGAACGCGACGAATCAGCTGCGGTCGCCTTACGGTGCTTTTATGGTAAATCGCAGGCCAATGTCTCTGGCACAGATTTAACCCGCGAGGGTCTCACCATATTGGCAACGCGCTGTGCAAAAATGGCCAAAGCCTCGCCCGAAGACCCTTATTGCGGCCTCGTTGCCCCTGATATGCTGGCCCATCACAGGCCTGAATTTGATCTCTCCGGCGATGCAGATTACTCGCCAGACAGATTGCAGGCCGAAGCGCTGGAAGCCGAAGCAGCCGCGCTTGACGTCGCTGGCATTGCACAGGTTGATAGCTGCACCGCCGGATGGGGGCAGAGCGAGAGTTGGTTTGCTGCAACAAACGGATTTCGCGAGCATCATGCGGGCGGGTCTTCCGGCATTGGGCTCTCTGCTGTGGCCCAAAAGGATGGCGCGATGGAGCGCGATTATGCCAGCCGGTCCAGCCGCCGCCGCGCCGATCGTCTAAGCCCTTATGAAATTGGCAAACTAGCTGGGGAACGCACAATCGCGCGGCTCGGCCCGACCAAACTATCGAGCCGGAAAGCCGCCATCATCTATGATAAGCGCATCTCCGCCAGCCTGTTAAGCGCGTTTAAAAGTGCGATCAGCGGGCCTTCCATCGCGCGCGGGGTCAGCTTTTTGAAGGATAAGCTTGGCGAGCAGGTCTTTGCCAAAGGCATGTCTATTATTGATGATCCGTTCCGCCCGCGCGGTATGGGGACGCGCAGCAGCGATGGCGAAGGGCTGCCAGTTCAGGAAACCGCCCTGATCGCCGATGGCGTCCTGACCACTTGGCTGCTCAACAGCCCTTCTGCACGCCAATTGGGACTGCAGCCAAATGGTTTCAGCAGTACGGCCTTTGGCGATCCGCCCGGGATTTCAACATCAAATCTCTATATGGCCGCTGGAGAGTTGAGCGTTGAAGAGATGATGCAACAGACCGGCGAAGGTCTTATCGTGACCAGCATGTTCGGCCCCTCTATCAATCCCAATTCGGGGGATTATTCAGTTGGTGTGGCCGGGATCTGGTATGAGCAGGGCGCCCCTGCCTATCCGGTATCAGAGGTCACAATTGCCGGCGATCTGCCGAGCATGTTTGCCCGGTTGATCCCCGCCAGCGATCTGGAGTTCCTCAGTTCGCAAGACGCCCCCAGCCTGCTGATTGAGGATATGACGATTGCCGGCACTTGAAGCTGTGAGGCTTCAATAGAATATCATATGGATGCAGAAAGCCACGCTTGAGGCATAGGATCATAATAAAGAATAAATAGGACCAAAAATTATGGCTGCAACAAACACTCCAAGCCCACAGCTTCTTCACCTTGTTATAGGGGGTGAGCTTAAAGATGTTTCCCGCGTTGAATTTGCGGATTTGAACGCGATTGATTTTGTCGGGGCTTTCCCAAATTATGCCAGCGCTTATGATGCCTGGAAGACGGCGGCCCAAAGCACCGTTGATAATGCTGAAATGCGTTATTTTATCCTGCATGCGCATAAATTGCTCGACCCGGAAACCGGCACACAGCATCATGTCTGATACGCCCGCCTTCAACTCTATTGAAGGCAAAGGGCATATAAAACGCCTGCTTTACGAAAATTTTCTACCCTATCGCGCTTGGTTCCTGATCGGTATGCTCGGCGCGACAGTGGCGGCATTGACAGGTGTCTCCTATGGCTGGCTGATCAAGCTCTTGGGCGATCAGCTCCAATTGGCAGCCGATAGCCGGGTCGCGCTGGAGCTGCAGGATTTAATCTTCCTGCCGCTTTTGATCATTGGGGCGGCAAGCCTGCGCGCTGCGGCGCTCTATGCCATGACGCTGGCTAATAATACAGGTGTCCAAAAAGGCCTTGCCAAACTCTCCAACCGTCAATTTGCCGCGCTGATAGAGGGCGATTTCGGCCGTTTGGCGCGTCAGGCCTCTGGCGAATTTGTCTCGCGCTTTATACATGATTTCAATGTGTTGCGGGATTTTACCCTGCGCTTTGCCAATAATATGGTCAAAAGCGTGATCACGGTCATGGGTGCTCTGATTGCCATGCTGTTAATGGATTGGCAGCTCGCCCTCATTCTGTTTGTGATCTATCCTTTTGCGTTTAGCCCTGTGATCGCGCTTGGAAATCGGGTCCGAAAACGGGCGAAAACGGCAAATCAGCAGATCAGTAAAATCACCGCCCTGCTGGCCGAGAGTTTTCAGTCAGCCCGTACATTGAAAGCCTATGGTCTGGAAGACTATCAAAAATCCCGCGCTAAGGAAGGTTTTCTGATGCGAGCCCGCCTGTTTCTGTCTCTCTTACGGGATAAGGC
>JARFRJ010000491.1 GCA_029287305.1 Hyphomonas sp.
TTTGGCGCGCTTTTCGCAAATGCGAATGAGACTGATTTGACCGCCTATAATGCGCTGAATTTTAGTAGGCTGGATGTGATTTATGCAGATAACTCCTTTATTGAAAGAGCATTCGAAGTGGCTGCAAATCTGGATATTGTCATTGAACGTTCTGGGCAAACAGATGCCAATCAAATTCGCAATCTTGTTAAAGCCAGCCTAATCTCACTTAGAACGCCCGCACGGATCGCCTGTATTGCTGGTGTGCAATTATCTATCCCAGAGGGCATTGAGGAAAATTTGACGAATGCTGTGCCAAATTTGGCCCCTTCACTTATCCGTGTGTTGGAGTTTGATTCTGTTATTGCCTATGAATTAATGTATGCGCTGGTCAAGCTGGTCGACAGTTCAGCTGAAGCGCCAGTTACCCTGGCGATTAAGTTAGAGGCCGATCCAGCCCTAACGATAGCTGATTTCTTAACCAGTGACGCAATAGAGCCAAGTCGTTTAGAGTTGAATATTTCACCAGAGGCGCCAAATCGACTTTTCGGGGGATGTCCTCGCTAAGGTCTTAAGCGTACTGCCCGAGATTCTGGCCTTTTTAAAAAGTTCATAAAAGGGTTATAGTCTTCAAAGACCCTTTTACAAAAAACCGCATAGAACACATATGAAAATTGCATATTTTGGAGATGTTGTCGGTCGACCTGGCCGCAATGCGATTATAGAGCACCTTCCTCGACTTAAAGCCGATCTCAATCTTGATTTTGTTGTTGTGAATGCTGAGAATGCTGCGGGGGGTTTTGGGCTTACAGAAACGATTGCCAATGAGTTTTTTGCCGCCGGTGCAGACTGCCTCACGCTCGGTGACCATGCCTGGGATCAACGCGAAGCCCTGACCTATATTGAACGTGAAGATCGCTTGCTTCGCCCCTTGAATTATCCTGGTGGAAAAGAAGTGCCGGGCAGGGGCAGTCATATGTTTACACTTCCCAATGGCGCACGCGTGGGTGTTATTCTGGTGCAGGGTACGGTGTTTATGCGCCAAATTCTCGATAATCCGTTTCAGGCGATTGAAAGTGCCCTTGAAAGCATGCCTCTGGGGACGCTGATTGATGCACTTATCGTTGATATGCATTGCGAGGCGACAAGTGAGAAAATGGCCATGGGGCATTATTGTGATGGCCGGGCCAGCCTGGTCGTTGGCAGTCATACACATGTCCCGACAGCAGACTGGCAGATATTGCCCGGCGGGACAGCGTATCTAACCGATGCGGGCATGTGCGGGGATTATGACAGTGTCATCGGCATGTGTAAGGAAAACTCGGTCCAGAGATTTGCAACACAATTGCCCGGCGCGCGCTATCAGCCCGCCTTGGGAGAGGGCACTTTGTGCGGGGTCTATATTGAGACTGAAACGGGCACGGGCCTTGCCCGTCATATTGCCCCGATACGGGTCGGTGGCCGCCTCATGGAAACCTGTCCAGAGCGCTAGGCCTCCCCTCTTTCTGCTCTCAAAGGCTTGAACAGGTCTGTATAATGGCCTTATGAAGGGCAGGATATATCAAGTTTCAACAAGCATCAGGGGCAAGTATGGCCGGACATAGTAAATGGGCAAATATTCAACATCGTAAAGGCGCGCAGGATAAAAAACGGTCTGCTCTGTTTTCGCGGCTTTCCAAAGAGATCACAATCGCGTCAAAAATGGGCGGACCTGACCCGGATGGGAACCCACGTCTGCGTCTGTCTATCCAAAACGCCAAAGGCCAATCCATGCCAAAGGATAATATCCAAAGGGCGATTGATAAAGGCCAGGGCGGCGGCGGGGCGGACTATGAAGAAGTGCGCTATGAAGGGTTCGGACCCGGTGGTGTCGGTGTTATTGTTGAAGCCTCGACAGACAATCGTAATCGGGCGGCCTCTGAAATTCGCACCGCATTTTCAAAAAATGGGGGTAATTTGGGGGAAACGGGGTCTGTTTCCTTTGGTTTTGATCAGGTTGGTGAAATTATCTATCCTGTTGAGGCGGGTACGGCGGATATGATCATGGAGGCGGCTATTGAAGCGGGCGCAGAGGATGCGCTCAGTGATGAGGACGGCCATTATATCTACACAGACAGAGAAGATTTACAGAGCGTATCCGATGCGCTGGCAGAACATTTTGGTGAGACCGTTGAACCCAAATCCACCAAGCTGATCTGGCGTCCGCAAAATACAATTCCGATTGAGGGGGACAGTGCCAGTAAGCTCATGAAAATGCTGGATGTTTTGGACGATTTGGATGATGTACAAAATGTTTATGATAATTCAGAGTTGACAGATGCCGAAGCACAACGTTTAGTTGATGAATCAACATCGTAAAACCTGTCAATGACGAGTGGAAATGATACATGGATGACAAACTGATCTACATATATAGATCCGTAACCGGATTAATATTGCTCTTTTTCGGCATTATGACATTGCTCTACCCCTATATCATGACACTTTATGGTATATCTGTGGAGACGGCTCAGACGCGCATAGCCATAAGAGGCTTAATCGGCGGCGGAGAGATCACATTTGCCGCAATCGTGCTTTTTGGACCTCGCTTTGGTTTTGATAAACTGGTTTGTGTGCGTCTGATTATGTTGCTTTTTTTGGGCATTGGCCTGACCCGCCTCCTTTCTGGATTGTGGGAAGGGTGGGACATTTTCTGGGGTCTGCCTTTAAGGGAATCGCTTTTGGAAATCTGCCTTGGCTTGCTTGGATTATACATCTTGCGAAGAGCAAGAGGCTATAGCAACAAGCTACAGCTAGAAGAGGTCTGATCTTCTCGCATTCCTTTATATGTCTATCTGCCGGGCACTGTTTTATGGCAGGCAGTCCTCGGCAGGGCACTTGGCCGGGCCGTCCGGGAAATTAAGGCAGACGGCAAAAAAGCCTGTGCCTATACGCGCTGAATCTGTCATATTCCAGACGAATTTGATAGGGATCGCTTCATGACATTAAAGGCAGGGATAGGGATATGAAATGGCTTTGGCGCATCGGCGCTGCTCTCGCTTTTATGGGCGCGGCTTTTTTGATTGCCTCTTACACGACGCGGCATACAATGACGTATCAGTTGCCCATTCAGCCGCCACAACATGCTAAATCTCAGCCAGAGATATATGGGTTTGGCTATCGCCCCGCGCTTGTCTATAGCGAGGACCGCAAATCTTGCCGAGACCGTAACCCTCTGAAAAACGCCTATTATGGCGATTTACACGTCCATACCGCGCTGTCAGCGGATGCCTATCCCGATGGTACGCGGATTTTTCCAAAAGAAGCCTATGCCTTTGCCAAAGGCGCGCCGATTGACCTGCCGCCGCGCTATGGCGTGATAGGCGAGCCGGTTCAACTCCGCCGCCCGCTTGATTTTGCTGCCATTACGGAACATATCGAGTCGGTCGGTGAGGGTTATATCTGCCGCACAAAAGGCGCTTTTTCCGGCTATGACAGTCCAGAATGTGACACTTTTCGCAAAGGCGAGGAAGCTGGCCTCAGAATTTTTACCACCGTTCATGCCTTTATGAACCCTAGGCGTAAAGCGCGTGTCTGCGGGCCGGATAATACGGACTGTACAGAGGCGACGAAAATTGTCTGGCAAGGGTTAATTGATGAGGCCGAAGCGGCCTATGATCGAACAGAGACATGCGCTTTTAGCAGTTTTGTTGGCTATGAATATACGCGCAGCCCCAGCGGTATGCATATGCACAGGAATACTATTTTTCGAAATACAGATGTTCCAGACAGGCCCGGAAATTATATAGATGATCCAACCTTGCCCGATTTGCTGACCAAGCTGGAACGTGACTGCCGGGCCGGGATTGAGGCCTGTGATGCCATCTCGATTCCACATAATTCCAATCTATCAGGGGGGAATGCGTTTAACGTCTACTCCCTCAACGGTCTCTCAGAGGCCGATCAGCAGGCGCATCGTCAACAAAGGGCAAGCTATGATCGCTTGGCCGAATTGACCCAGCATAAAGGTCATTCGGAATGCGTGAATGGCCTGACGGATATTTTAAGTGATGCCGATGAATATTGCGATATGGAAGCGATCCGTAGACCGGGCGGGCGTGTACGCGCCTTTGAAACGACGACCTGGATACCGCGCCTGTTTCGTAAGACTTTGGAAGAATGTACTAAGGCGGATATCGACCCGAAAGATAATCTCTATAAGGGGCCATGTATTGGCGCGCATGATTTTCTGCGCGGGGCATGGCTCGCGGGTTTGAAAGATGCCGTCGACTATGGGATTAATCCCTTCCAGATGGGTGTGATTGGCAGCACGGATACACATATGGGGCTTGCCGGGCACACGCATGAAGGGGATTATCGGGGCCATGTCGCCCATGAAACGACTTTATCTGAGCGGTTAGGTGAGCCGGGGCTGGGCCGCCATAATCGGATTGAGGCCAATCCTGGCGGTCTGGCAGGGGTTTGGGCGGTGGAAAATTCACGTGATGCGCTGTTTCAGTCGATGAAGCGACGCGAAGCCTTTGCGACCTCTGGCACGCGTATTGCGCCGCGTTTTTTCGCCGGTGTGTATGAAGATGATTTGTGTGAGGCCTCCGATTGGCTCAAAACAGCTTATGCACAAGGCGTACCGATGGGCGCCGATTTCCCGACTGAGGTGATCGCTTCACAAGCGGATATCAGCTTGCTTGTGCAAGCGTCGAAAGACCCCGCCCCAGACGCCCAAGGTTTAAAAGAAATTCAGATTATCAAAGGTTGGGTGGATGCAAAGGGCCAAAAACGCTCAAGCATACTAAGCGTTAGCCATGCTGATACGTCAGAAGGGGCCACTGATTTATGTGCGCAATATCGTGACCCGGATTATAATCCGGCTCTCCCAACCTATTATTATATGCGTGTGATTGAGACGCCTAAATTGCGCTGGAATGTGGCGCAATGTCAGGCGCTTGCCCCCGATCAACGCCCGGATCAATGTGCCTTGCAGAAAGAGGACTATGTCGTGGATATGGCCTGGAGCTCTCCCATCTGGTTTATGCCGGCGCGCGGTGCCGCGCTCCTTTCTATACCGTAAGGATAGGGCCATGATCCTGTCACATTTAACCCTTAGGTTTGGTGCAGCCATTATCGGACGAGCGGGCTTATCAGCGTAAGTCTATTTCAATTTAAGCCTGTTTCGGGTAAAATAAAATTCTGAAGAGTAAGCCTGAGGTTAAAAAGATGCGCGCACCTTTATTCATGACATTACTGCTTTTAAGTGGGCCGGGTATTGCGCTTGCGCAGGAAGGCGCGTCAAATATGACCCCGAGGGTCGACATGGCCGAAACAAGCGCCGCTCCTCAAACGACCCAAACAGCCAGCATTACGCCCGCAATACCTGTAGTAGAATCTAAATTGGCTCATCAAGATATCCAAAGCGCCTATAAAAAGGGTGATTATGAAGCGGTTATCAAGATAGCTGAGGCCTCAAATACAGCCTATGATTTAGCTTTTGCGTCACATGCCGTGATCTCCCAAATTATAAGCTATGAATACAAATCTCCAACAGAGGCGAGTATTGCACGTGCGCAAGCTCTAGCTGAGGCCGCCCTGGCAATTGACCCGGATCAACCCTTGGCTCGGCTACATTTGGCAACCGTCATGTCACTTAAAGCGCGGCCTATGAGTGTCAGGCAAGCTAATGCCTCTGGCTATGGACTGGGCGCACGAGATTTAACAAGAGCGATATTGGCGGATGATCCAAAAGCCTATTTTGCTCATAGCTTACTGGCCGTCTGGCATGTAGAGACGCGCCGCCGTGCTGGGGGCATCGCGGCTTCTGTCGTCGGTGCGGGCATCGATAAGGGACGAGAATCCTATCAGCAAGCTTTGAAATATGGGGCTACAGATACCAGTCTGATCGCTTGGCAATGGGCCCGCGCTCTTTCTGCGTACAATCCGAAAAAGTATCGTAAGGAAATTCTGGAAACGCTTGAGCTAAGCCTAAATACACCGCCCAAGGATGCGTTTAGCGAGGTGATTCAAACACGCAGTCTAAAACTGAAGACTTATATTGATAAGACAGATTATGATAGCGGTCAGGATTATGCCATTATGATGCTGTAAGAGGTTCAGGGCTGGTA
>JARFRJ010000496.1 GCA_029287305.1 Hyphomonas sp.
CTATTATACTGCGCGATTTACTCAATTCGATGCGCAGATTGAATTTAACCCGCAAGACCCGGTGCAATCGTCTGTAACAGCGCAAGTTAATCCGCTTTCAGTAGAGACCGATCACCCGACCAAGGATAGCTGGGATCAGACGCTCGCCACAGACAGCAAATGGTTTAATGGCGAAGCGTTTCCGGACATTACCTTTGCTTCCAAGGGGATTGAGCGAACCGGAGACTTTACCGGCCTTATCACAGGTGATCTTACCTTTTTAGGCGTAACAAAGGAAATTGAGTTAAATGTGACCTATAATGGGACAGGCAATGCCCCTTGGTTTGGTGCCCGTGATCTGATTGGCTTTTCAGCCACCGGCACACTTAAGCGTTCTGACTTTGGAATGACCGCATTGCTGCCAAATATTGGTGATGAGGTTGAAATTATCATTGAGGCGGAATTCCTCGAAGCGCCGACAGAAAGCGCCGAAGAGAAAAGAGGGTCCTAAGACGCTTTTCGGGCACAGGCCCGGTTGAGCGCAAAAGCTGAGCAAAACCCTTATGTCAGAACCCTCCCCCATATCACGCTATACATCAGTGGCCATTGCCCTGCATTGGTTGACCGTTCTGGCTCTGGCTGGGCTCATTATACTGGCCCAGCTTATGTATGACCCAGAAGGCCGCCCCGTTGAATGGGTCTTTCAACTGCACAAATCCATTGGGATTACCCTTTTAGGTCTGGTCATCGCTAGGCTTCTATGGCGTGCCTATAATTCCCCACCGCCCTTACCGGCGCAGATGAAGCCGGTTGAGAAAAAAGCTTCGCACTTTGTGCATATAGGCTTTTACGGCCTGTTGATTTTAATCCCTTTAAGTGGCTGGGCCATGGTGTCCCTCTCGCCATTCTCGATCGCAACGGTCTTATATGGCGTTTTGCCTTGGCCACATTTGCCGCTCCTGCCGGATTTGGCCCTGACTGTGCGGCAGGCGCTTTATCCTTTGGTCAAGGAGACGCATGAACTACTCGTCTGGGCTTTAATCGGGCTGCTGATAGCGCATATTGCCGGAGCCATCAAACATGAGCTGTCGGCTGAAAGCGGTGTCCTGAAACGCATGATCCCTAAACTCTTTGGCCGGACCGAGCCCCCTGCCCGGCCAGCGCGCGGGGCATTTATCGCTTTTGGGAGCGCCTTAGCTTTCTTTACTCTTGTCTCTGCCCCGCCTCTTTTGGCCACAGCCCTTCAAAGTTCATCAGACCGGCTTGCACCTGCCGTGCAAACGAGTTGGCAAATAGACTATTCACAATCCTATATTCGCTTTACCGGCGAGCATGATGGCTCAGCCTTTACAGGTGAATTTGAAGACTGGACGGCAGATATCATCTGGTCAGATGAGACACTGGAAACCAATCAGGCTAGCGTGACAGTGAACATAACCAGCGCAAAAACCGGCGATACGCTTTATGATACGACCCTTAAAGCCGCAGAATGGTTTGATACAGCCAATTATAAACACGCGGACATTCATCTGAGTGATTTCATGAAAACAGAGCAGGGATATCAAGGCGCAGCCCGCTTGAATATTAAGGAAAATATCCATACGCTTCCTTTCCACTTCACGCTGAGTGAACACTCTGACGGACAGACTGTCATGATAGGCAATGGGCGGATTAACCGGGCGCAATTCAATCTGGGTCAGGACAGCGATCCAAGCGGAGACTGGGTCAGTCCAGAGATTGAGGTGGCGGTTAAACTTGTCGCTTCTGCGGCCAACCCGTAGCTTTATACGCTTTCATCTCATACAACAGCGCTATGTCCCGCATTTATGACCCCACATCGAAGAATATTCAAAAAGCTGCAGAGCTGCTGCGCGCCGGGGCTCTGGTCGCCATGCCGACCGAGACCGTCTATGGTCTTGCCTGTGACGCGGCAAATTCTGAAGCAGTGGCGAGACTTTATGCGGCCAAAGATAGACCGCAATTTAATCCACTGATTGCACATATCTGCGATTTGGAAACAGCCAAACATGAAGGTGTCTTCAATCAAGGCGCTCTCGGTCTGGCACATCAGGTTTGGCCGGGGCCCCTCACACTTGTTACACCGCTCGCGCCAACACATACAGTGTGTGATCTTGCCCGAGCTGGGCTCTCATCCATTGCGCTGCGGGTGCCAGCTCATCCCGTTGCCCGCGCCCTGCTGACCGCTTTTGGCGGGCCTCTGGTTGCCCCTTCGGCCAATCCTTCCGGACAGATAAGCCCAACCTCAGCGGCGCATGTGGCCAAGGATATGGGAGATAAAGTGGATTTTATTCTGGACGGCGGTGCCTGCGAAATTGGTCTGGAATCGACAATCATTTCATGCCTTTCAGACACGCCGCAAATATTACGCTATGGGGCATATCAAGCGCCAGATATATTCTTTGCGGAACAAGATAAACGCAAACCCGATGCGCCGGGCGCTTTATCACGCCATTACGCCCCAAAAGCCACATTACGGCTAAATGCGGCGTATCCAGAGGGAAAGGAAGCCTATCTGGGCTTTGGCCCAGCGCTTATCCATAGCACGCTCAATCTCTCTGAGGCGGGCAATCTCAATGAAGCGGCCGCAAATTTGTTTCATATGCTGCGCCGGCTGGACGAAACCTGGCCCGCCATAGCTGTCGCGCCCATACCCAAAACAGGTCTTGGGCTTGCGATTAATGATCGCCTAACCCGCGCAGCCACCCGTGAAAGTATCTCCCATGACTGAATTGAGCCGGGATTTTCTTAACGCAGCAAAAGACCTATTGGGTACATCTGGATGGAGCCAAGAGGCCGATCAACTCCAACAGGCCGCTACACCTTGGCGCGGAACCTATCAAGGTGAAACTCCTTTTCTCGCCCGGCCTGCCTCAACTGGAGAGACCGCCGCTCTGATCAAGCTCTGTCACACGCATCATGTCGCGGTCACCCCGCAAGGGGGCAATACGGGGCTTGTCGATGGGGGCACACCGCATGGGGAAATTTGCCTTTCCATGACGCGGATGCAGGCCGTGCGCCAGATTGACGGGGTGAACAATTCGCTGATCCTTGAAGCGGGCGCACCCTTGGTCATAGCGCAAGAGGCTGCCGAACGCGCTGGGCGGCTCTTTCCCCTTTCACTTGGATCAGAGGGCACCGCGACGATAGGCGGCCTTATCTCAACCAATGCGGGCGGCGTGGCGGTTTTGCGTTATGGTATGATGCGGGATTTGCTTTTAGGCCTTGAAGTCGTGCTGCCAAATGGTGAGGTCTGGAGCGAACTTTCAGGCCTGCGCAAAAATAATACCGGCTATGACCTGAAACATCTCTTTGCCGGCGCAGAAGGCACGCTGGGTGTGATCACAGCTGCCTGTCTTAAACTTTTTCCAAAAGTGCAAACGGCGACCGCTTGGGTCGCCTGCGAAACCGCGCAGCATGTGGTCGATTTACTGGCTCATATTCGCTGTCATGTCGGTGATACTGTGACAAGTTTTGAAATTATACCGACCAATGCGCTTAAAATGGTAGAAGCCGATTATCCAGATTTGAAAGACCCCTGCCCTGGCCAGGAACCTTGGCGTGTTCTGATTGAGGTTTCCATGACTGAGAGCGCCATGGCGAGCGAGCTTTTGCAGGCCTCCCTAGTCCCGGCTCTGGAGAAGAGGCTGGCAAGGGATGTGCTGATCGCCAAAAACGCGCAGGAAGCGGGCCATTTCTGGACGTTGAGGGAGACTATACCTCTGTCAAAACGTGCCTATGGGACGGCGATAAATCATGATATTTCTGTCCCCATCTCGAAAATACCGGCCTTTTTAAGGGACTGCCATGACAGGATACAAGCCCTTATTCCAGACACGGAAATTGTCGCGTTCGGCCATGTCGGGGATGGCAACCTGCATTATTCTGCATGTGAAGCCAAGCATGAAGAGGCCCCGCGCCTGTCACCTGTGGCCGATCAGATCACTCATATCGTGCATCAGACCACGCTAAGCTATGGAGGGTCGATCTCGGCTGAACATGGTGTGGGCCGTCTGAAACGAGATGAATTGGCCGAGTTGCGCCCGGCCGCCGCCACCTGGACCATGCAGGCGATCAAGCGAGCCCTAGACCCGAAAAATATTATGAACCCGGGACGTGTGGTCTCAATATAGTATGCGATCTCAGTATAGCATAATGAAATAGCGCGCCCTTTTGGGGCTATATTTACTTACCGTGTCTAATTGGCTTGAACGGTTCTAATCTTCGCCCAATAAGGCCCGGACATGCGGCGCAAGATTATTCTGGCGTAGCCGTTTCATGCGCTCAACCAGTAATATGTTTCGTAACTGACTGTAGGCCATACCCAGATCATCATTGATAATGCAATAATCATAGCGTCGCCAATGGCTGATCTCTGCTTTCGCGTCAGCCATGCGCCGGGCCACCATCTCCGGTGTAGACCCCGGACGTTGGTCCAGACGGGACGCCAGCGCTTCAATACTTGGCGGCAAGATAAAGACAGAAACGCAATCATTGGGCACCTGATCGTGCAACGCATCTGCGCCTTGCCAATCGACATCAAAAATTACATCAAATCCGGCAGACAGCTTTGCTTCGGTTTCAGATTTCAGACTACCATAATAATGATCGAAGACTTTGGCCCATTCCAGAAAGGCCCCTTGCTTGACCAGATCATGAAACCGGTCATGGGTTTTGAAATAATAATCCTGTCCCTCAACCTCATTCGGGCGCGGCGTGCGTGTCGTCGCTGAAATAGACAAAGCGACCGTGTCAAACTCGGCCATCAGCTTACGCGCCAATGTCGTTTTTCCAGCTCCAGATGGGCTGGAAATGACGAGCATTAGCCCGCGTCTCTTTTCAAGGTTAGACGACATCATCTGGAAGGCTCCTTAAACTCATATATAGCAGGGGCGCTCTGATTGCCTAGAGCGTATCCGAGCTAGGGCTCGGCTCTTTCACGGGCAATTTCAGCGCGTTCATAGCGCCGATAGTCCGCCACATTACGATTATGTTCCCTTAAGGTGCGCGCAAATACATGCCCACCGCTGCCATCAGCAACGAAATAGATATAATCTGTTTCTGGAGGATTAAGAACAGCGAGAATCGCATCGCGGCCCGGATTGCAGATCGGCGTTTTAGGCAGGCCATCAATCTGATAGGTGTTCCAGTCTGTGACGCGATCAATTTCGGAGCGATAGAGCGTGCGCCGGTTACCATTTCTGTCCAGCAAAGGTTCCCCCTTAGAAATGCCATAGATAATCGTCGGATCACTTTGCAGACGCATGCTGGACCTTAAACGTTCTGTAAACACCCCGGCAATAAGCTCTCTTTCTTGCGCCAATCCGGTTTCTTTTTCCACAATAGAGGCCAAAATAACCGCCTCTTGAGGGTTGGCAATCGGCAGATTTGACTGACGGGCAGGCCAAGCAGAGCTTATCAAATCCGCCTGCGCTTTTTGCATCCGCTCCAGAAAATCTACCCGGGCTAGCCCCCTCTCAATCAGATAGGTATCAGGAAGCAAGCTGCCTTCTTCGGGCAAGGGATCCGGCAGGGGACCGACAAGCACATCATTGCGAGCGATGAGCTGCGCGGCTTGAAAGACCGTAACACCTTCGGGAATCGTAATTTTATGCATGATAATATCGCCTGAAATCAGCTTCTGCATGATGTCGGCCACACTGATACCGGCAGGCATAGCATATTCCCCGGTCTTGATC
>JARFRJ010000034.1 GCA_029287305.1 Hyphomonas sp.
GATCAGACCTAACCGCCCTCTTTTGACAGATTTAACCTCGACCTGATCTGGATAAGCTCCTAAGAAAGAAAGTATGAGCCCATCCCCTTTCCCGCAATCCTATCCGGCAACACGTCTGCGCCGCTTGCGCCAGGCCCCTTGGATACGTGCGCTGACAGATGAAGCCCGGCTGTCGCCTTCCGATTTAATTTGGAGTATCATTATCCATGATGGTGAAACGCCGCGCCTTCCAATAGAGAGCATGCCGGGGATTGATCGGCTGAATGTGGAGGAAGCGGCAAACGCTGCCAGACGCGCGGCCAAGCTCGCCATTCCGGCGATTGCGATTTTTCCGAACATCAATCCAGCCCTGAAAAGTGATGAGGGGGCAGAAGCGCTTAATCCGGACGGGCTTGTGCCGAGAGTTATCCGGGCGATGAAGTCCGCCGCACCGGATGTTGGCCTCATCGCCGATGTGGCCCTTGATCCCTATACTCGCCATGGTCATGATGGGCTGATTGATGCAGATGGCTATGTCCTCAATGAGGCAACCATTGACCAGCTCGTAAAGCAGGCCCTGATGCTGGCCGAGGCCGGGGCGGATATTCTTGCGCCTTCGGATATGATGGATGGGCGCATCGGGGCAATTCGAACCGCGCTGGAAGGGGCTGGTTATGTCAATGCACTGATCCTGTCCTATGCGGCCAAATATGCCAGTGCCTTTTATGGTCCCTATCGGGACGCTATCGGTTCGGCGGGGGCACTGATTGGCGATAAAAAGACCTATCAGCAGAGCCCGGCCAATGCCGAGGAAGCCTTGCGCGAAGTGGCGATGGATCTGGCTGAAGGCGCTGATATGGTAATGGTCAAACCCGGCCTACCTTATCTGGATATTGTCCGTGCGGTCTCTCAAAGCTTTAAAGTGCCAACCTATGCCTTTCAGGTGTCTGGTGAATATGCCCAGATCGCAGCGGCAGCCGAAAAGGGCTGGATTGATGGCCCGGCTGTGATGAAGGAAGCGCTCCTAGCTTTCAAGCGCGCCGGGGCGAGCGGTATTATCACCTATTATGCGGATAGAGCCTGTCTCTTATACACAT
>JARFRJ010000046.1 GCA_029287305.1 Hyphomonas sp.
AGAGGGGCTGGGCTTGGCCGTGATTTTACCACAGCCCCGGAGATCAGCCAGATTTTTGGCGAGCTGATAGGTCTTTGGATCGCGCATATCAGGCAAAGCCTTCCGGGTCTGGCCCCTTCAAACATTGTTGAAATGGGCCCCGGGCGCGGCACGCTGATGCGCGATATCCTGCGCAGTCTGGAGCTGGTTTACCCGCAAACAAAAAAATCGGTAAAGCTGATTGAAGCAAGCCCGGTTCTGAAAGCTCGGCAAATGGAAACCCTGTCCGGGCCGCATCCGGTTCAGCACGTAGACAGGCTGGAGGATATGTCGCCCGGCCCGTTTATCCTGATTGCCAATGAATTTCTCGACTGTTTGCCCGTTCGCCAATTTACCCGTCTGAAAGGGGTCTGGCATGAGCGCTGGGTGGGGCTTGATGCGGCGGGTGCGCTCGCTTTTGGGCTTAGCCCGGCTTTGGATCGTCGCCCCTATCCGCCCCCATCGCAGAACGCCGCATCCATAGATGCCGACTGCGCAGACGATAAAGACAAGGATAAGGATATAGAGATTGAGGTCCAGCCAGCTTTGGACAATCTGGTTGAGGCGCTGGCCGCCCGCGCGGGCGCAGGTGATGCGTTTCATGCCCTATTTATCGATTATGGACCGCAAGATAAAACGCCGGATAATACGCTGAGGGCGTATTTTGAAGGAGCGCAAATTCCGGTTCTGGACAGGCCGGGCCTGGCCGATTTAACCGTGGATGTCGACTTTGGGCGGCTGTCCCGACTGGCCGAGGCGGCGGGGCTGGGTGTTTCCGGGCCGCAAAGCCAGGGCCAGTTTCTGGCACATTTGGGCATTCAGGCGCGCCTTGATGCGCTTGTCCGTGCCCATCCGGATCGCGGCGAGGATTTATTCTCCGGGGCGCAAAAATTGATTGAGCCGGGGGGTATGGGCACCCGATTTAAAGTGATCTGTCTGTCAAGCCCGGGCCTTGCGCCTGTATTTCCATTTTCAGATCAGGCAGAATAGTTTTTTTGATCGCCCCTCGGCGTTTATTGACAATAAGGCCTTAGGGATAAGGACGATAAGATATGACCCCTCCGCCTCTGACCCAGTCACAGATTTTACAAGGCCATACCTCTCTTGCGCATGGCTTTTTCGGCGCACGCGGCGGTGTGTCCAAGGGCCTTTATAGGAGTTTAAATGCGGGTGCAGGCTCGGCAGATGCCCCTGAAGCGGTGGCAGAAAACCGGGCTCGAATTGCCAAGGCAATCGGCGCTGCACAGACCTCTCACCTGCTTTCTTGCCATCAATATCATTCGGCCCAATCAATATTTGTGGCTGAGCCATTTGCAGAGCCGCCTAAAGCGGATGCCATGGTGACAGACCAACCGGGTCTGGCGCTTGCTATATTGACGGCGGATTGTGTGCCTATTCTTTTCTTTGATCCCGTGGCAAGGCTGATAGGCGCGGCGCATGCCGGATGGAAAGGCGCACTTGCGGGCATAGGCGAGGCCTGTCTTGATATGATGTGCGCGCATGGGGCCGAGCCTAGCCGTACCCTTGTCGCGATTGGCCCTGCGATTGGCCCGGGCTCTTATCAGGTTGGTCCGGAATTTTATCAAACCTTCATAAGCGCCTCCCCGCAGAATACAGATTTCTTCCAATCGGGGATGGGGGACCGGTATATGTTTGATGTGCCAGCCTATGTCCGCGCCCGTCTCGTCTTGGCAGGGATAAAACAGATAGATATGATTGGACACGATACATGCGCTTTGGAGGGTCAGTATTTTTCCAATCGTCGCCGGGTAAAACAGGGTCACGCCGATTATGGCCGCAATGCCTCTGTCATTATGCTTCGGCCTGATTTGATCTAATCTATCTTGTCGTGTCGTGTCTTGCCTTTGGCGGCGCTTTACGCCTAAAGACATCCATATTGGGTAAAATTCAGATAAAGGCATATTATGAAACTTCTGTCCTGTAATGCCAATCGTCCTCTGGCGACCAAAATTGCCGATTATCTCGACATTCCCTTGACCGAAGCGGATGTGATCAAATTTGCTGACCGGGAAGTGTTTGTGCGGATTAATGAGAATGTCCGCGGAGAAGACTTATTTGTCATTCAGTCGACCAGCTATCCGGCGAATGATAATCTGATGGAATTGCTGATC
>JARFRJ010000395.1 GCA_029287305.1 Hyphomonas sp.
GATATTTATTTTTCATTCCAGACGACTCCTTCCATATGGGTTGAATTAGTCGAAAAGGGTTTAAATTTTGTTATCGATTTTGAAAGCGTGATATTTATCACGAAACCAAGGCCGTTTTGATTGTCAACCCAAAGTATAATTTACTCTGATCAATATGTCGAATTTACTGTCTTTTTAGGCTGTAAATACGCCTCGTCTCAGCCTTCAAGGTTTTAGCTCAAACACGCACTAGCGGATCAAAAGGCCGCCTACCCGCCCTTTATGCGCTTGTGAGCGAGCGATATTTATAGCTCTGTCTGCGCAAATCGGGCTGTTTTGATCAAGGCATAAACTTCCATACCTTTGTGAAGGGCCATATTTTCAAAGGCCGCCTTAGTAATTCGCGCCGTTAGGTTTTGCCCGCCTGTGGAGAGAGTAATATCTGTCATCGCGCTGGCCGCAATCGGCTGGATATTTTCGATCTGGCCTTTCAATATGTTTTGCAGGCTCAGGCCTATTGGGGGGTCTAGAGCCAGCGCTACATCCTCTGCGGCAATCCTGATATGTAATGGCGTGCCGATTTTTATCGTTTTGCTGGCAGCGCTGTTCGCGACGCTGCTGACCTCATCCTGCGGCATCTTATGTATGGGGAGTTTTAAAACACCCGCTTCCAAGCGCACTGTCATCAGATAGTGACGAGGCTCAACGCTTTCTATTGTCCCGGACAGTATGGATTTTGGTGCTGTCTCGGCTTCAAATCCATACTGGTTTAGGGCGGCGATAAGGGGGCCGCTTTCAACAATCTTGCCTGATTTTAGAATAATCGCATGCTCTGCCAGATTAATCAGCTCATCCATATCATGGCTGACATAAAGCATAGGAAGTCCTGTACGCAGGTGGAAGGCTTTTAGAAAGGCCAGAATTTTCTGCTTTCTGACATGGTCTAGGCCGCTCAAAGGTTCATCCAGTAAAAGCAGCCTAGGTCGGCAGGCCAGTGCCAGTCCTATTGCCACGCGGGCGCGCTCCCCGCCAGACAGTTCATCAGGGCGACGCGCCAGAAGAGGGTTTAACTCAAGACCCTCGCTTATGTCTTTCAGCCTATATGTGTGTTCTGTTTTTTTATGGCGGCGCTCTGCATATTCAAGATTTTGCTGAACTGTCAGATGCGGCAAGAGCCGGGCATCCTGAAACACGATGCCGATCCGACGTTGATGAACGGGCAGATGCTGGCGCAAAGCGGTATCGCATAAAACTGTATCGCCAAGGGTAATCTTACCCTGATCGGGCCGCTCTAATCCGGCCAGCATATGCAGCAGGCTGGTTTTGCCGCTCCCGCTTGGGCCGAATAGAGCTGTAATTCCAGTTAGGTCGAGCTCATGGCGAATATCCAGATGAAACTCCGGCAGGCTTTTCGCAATCTGTAAGGCTAAACGATTAGCTGACATGAACGGCAAATCGACGATTATAGGCATAGACGAAAAACAGGACGCAAAAAGAGATGATCAGAAGCAGAAGCGATAAGGCATGTGCTTGTGAATAATTCAGGCTTTCCACATGTTCATAAATCTCGATGGAGACGACACGCGTGCGTTCTGAGATATTCCCGCCGACCATTAGCACAATGCCAAATTCTCCCAATGTATGGGCAAAGCTGAGGACAATTGCTGTCAGAAAGCCGCGTCGGGCGAGGGGGAAGGCAACCGTGAAGAACGCGTCTCGCGGCGATGCTCCAAGACTTGCCGCCAATTGCATCGATCGCTCTGTCATACTCTCAAAAGCGCTTTGTAAAGGCTGGACCATAAAGGGCAGGGAATAGAAAATCGACGCGATGACAAGTCCACTAAAGGAAAAAGTGAGGGTTTGTCCTGTCAAATCGAGCCAAAATCCACCGACCAGACTGTTGGGATTGAGCAGGATCAGCAGATAAAAACCCATGACTGTGGGCGGCAAGACAAGAGGCAAGGCAATGAGGGCTTCAAACAGGGGCTTGGCTTTGGATTGGCTATGGGCAAGCCACCAGGCGAGCGGCGTTGCAATGATCAAGAGGATCAATGTCGTCCACCCGGCCAATTGGAAGCTTAGCCAGAGGCTTGAGAAATCGGGTAATGTCATGGCGTTAGAAATCCGTACTCAATCATGATATCCTTTGCGGCTTGGCTTTGCAAAAAGCGCCAGAAATCTTGCACGGCTTTATTGTCTGCGCCTTTTTTCATCATCACCATTCCTTGATTTATCGGAATGTAAAAGGCTTGTGGGGGTTGCCAGATGGAGCCTTTTTGATCGGGTGCGAGACGTTAGACCTGTGCGCGGGCAATAAATCCGAAATCGGCATTTTGCGTCGCTGTCAACATGAAGGCCTGACCGATATTTTCTGCATTTACGCGTCTGGACTCTAGGGTATGTTCAAGCCCCAGTTTCTGCAAAACCTCCCGACTGGCGCGGCCATAAGGCGA
>JARFRJ010000399.1 GCA_029287305.1 Hyphomonas sp.
AAAGTGGAGAATTTAAGCTTGTCAGACCTAGAGGACGAACTTGCCGGTTTGCATCAGCAAAACTCAGCTCTGGGCGCGCTGGCCTTGGAACTGGTCGCCGCCAAGGCTTTGGCCGAGGGTGATTATGCCCGCGCACGCGAAGAGTTTACCTATCTTGAATTTATGACCAATGCGCCAGAGGGCGTCCGCCAGCGCGCGCAATTGGCGATTTCCGTGCTTCCACCCCCGCCTGTCATTGACGAGGCCAGTGTGGACGAAGAGGCCCCTGCAGGCGCATCTGAAGGCACAGAGACGGCCAATAATGAAACCGCCTCAGACGCGGAAGTAGACGCGGAAGTAGAGGCAGAAGCTCAATCGGTTGATCCCGATGCCCCCCTGACGCAAAGCGATGATACTGCACCTGACCGTAACGACATGACAGAGACCCCATAATGCACAGACAGTTTATATCCCTCCCGCTGATACTGATATCAGCTTTGAGTTTGTCCGCGTGCAGCGTGCTGAATTTTGGCTCAGAGCGCCGCGCCGAAGCCGAAGCGGCTGATAAGGCTGGCCGGATTGATCTGGCTATCGGCCAAACCATATTGGAGGCCGATCCAGCCTATAGCGAAACGGCGATCATCCTACCGGAGATGACCGATATCAAAGCCTGGCGTCAATCGGGTGCACGCGCCAGTAAAGCCTCAGCGCATTTTAATGCGGCGGCGGATTTGACCATACGCTGGCGCAAAAGCGTGGCTGAAGGATCAGGACGCTCTCAGGCTCTCACCGCGCCGCCGGTCAGCGATGGCACCCTGATCTATCTGATTGATGGCGAGCAAAAGGTCAAAGCCTTTGACTGGGCCGATGGCCGTGAGGTTTGGCAGGTGGCCTTACGCTCTCAGTCGCGCCGGGATAAGCGTGCGCTCGGCGGCGGGGTCGCGATTATTGAGGATATACTTTATGTTTCCAGTGGGCTGGGCTTTGTCGTCGCCTTGCAAGCCTCCACAGGTCAGGAGATTTGGCGTCGCGCGCTGGGGGCCCCGGCCATGGGGGCCCCGACGGTCAATAATGATAATCTTTATGTGATTACACAGAATAATGAAATTTTTGCGCTCAACCTTGCTGATGGAAGCATCCTCTGGAGTGATCAGGCAATTGCAGAGCCGGCCCGTGTGCTGGGCTCACCCAGCGTCGCGGCCGTTGAGGATTTGGTGGTCGCGCCCTTTTCTTCGGGGGAAGTGATTGCCTATTTGGCCAGTAATGGACGCCGCCTATGGACCGAAGCATTAAGTCGAACCGGGCGCATCACGCCAATCTCAGCGATTAATGATATCCCCTCTCGTCCAGTTTTAAGTGGAGGACAGGTGTTTGCCGCCAATCAGTCCGGGGTTACCGTCGCTATTGATGGTCGCACCGGTCAACGCCTCTGGGCGCAGCAGATTGGCTCTTTATATGCGCCGGTTGTGCTGGCCGATTATGTTTTTCTGTCCGGGGTTGAGGGTCAAATTGTTTGCCTCTCGCGCAGTTCCGGCGCGGTCATCTGGGCTCAGCAATTGCCACAATATGAAAAGGTGGAGAAAAAACGGGGCCGGATCACCTATGCGGGGCCCATTCTGGCCAATGGCCGCGTGCTGATTGCCTCATCTATCGGTGACCTGATTGCCTTATCGCCGCAGACCGGTGCTGAGGAAGCCCGCCTTGAGCTTGGAGACGGGGTTTTCATCGAGCCGATCGCGGTGAATGAGACCCTTGTTATCCTGACGGACGAAGGCCGGTTAATCGTCGTCGGTTAAAACAGTTCCATGTAAAAATGGATAAGATTATATTTAAATCCTCACAGGCTGCCTCTGGCCGGCCTGTAAAGTGAGACAGTGCTATGCGAATTAAATTGGCCATAGTTGGACGGCCGAATGTGGGAAAATCCACCTTGTTTAACCGCCTGGCGGGGAAGAAAATCGCGCTTGTGGATGACCAGCCGGGCGTGACACGTGACCGAAAGGAAGCCAAGGGCTCTCTCTCAGGCCTTCCTTTATCGATCATAGATACTGCCGGCTATGAAAATGTTGATGATGGCTCTTTGGAGGCGCGTATGCGCGCGCAAACCGAAAGAGCCATTGAAGAAGCTGATATCGCGCTGTTTCTGATTGATGCGCGCGCCGGGGTGACGCCGATTGATGCGCATTTTTCAGCACTATTGCGCAAGGCAGATATGCCGGTCATCCTCGCGGCGAATAAATGCGAAGGCAAAGCTGGCCTTCCCGGTCTTTATGAAGCCTATCGCCTCGGTCTTGGCGAGCCCGTCGCGCTTTCAGCTGAGCATGGCGAAGGCTTTGGCGACCTGTTTGAGGCCCTCCGCACAGCGATAGAAAGCGCTTTTCCCGAAAATACACTGGCCGATTTTGAGGAGGCGACAGAGGATGTATCTGATCAGGATGCAGAGCTGATCGCCAAGCTTGACAGTCTTTCCCTTGATGAAACGGATATGAGTGATGAGGCTATTCAGGCTGCGCTTGAAGCTCATGGTTTGATTGAAAACGAGACTTCAGAGGTTGCCCAGACAAAAATCGATCAAAAGCCAATCCGTCTCGCCATAGTCGGGCGTCCAAATGCCGGAAAATCGACCCTCATAAATGCGCTTCTACAGGATGACCGCCTGCTTACGGGCCCGGAGGCAGGGATCACGCGAGATTCCATCGCGATTGACTGGCAGTGGCAAGGGCGGCAAATTCGTCTTGTCGATACTGCTGGACTGCGCAAACGTGTAAAAGTCACTGCCAATCTGGAGCGTATGTCAACCGGGGAAACGGTACGATCCTTAAAATATGCCGATATTATCGCGCTGGTCATGGATGCCAATGAAGCGTTTGAAAAACAGGATTTGCAGATTGCTGATCTCGCTTTGCGCGAAGGGCGCGGCCTTGTCTTTGTCGCCGCCAAATGGGACCAGGTTGAGCATCCAGGTGAGGTCTGGCAGGCGCTGAAGGAAAAAAGTGAGCGCCTCTTACCGAATGCAGGCCAAGCTCCGATCCTTACCCTGTCGGCGCTTACCGGACAGCGTTTGAATAAATTTATTCCGGCGGTGACAGAGGTGTATGACAATTGGACGGCCAAAACCAAAACCGGAGACCTCAATCGCTGGCTGCGCTATGCGATTGAACGTCATCCGCCGCCCTCTGTGCATGGAAAACGGATCAAGCCGCGCTATATCGCGCAGATGAAATCTCGCCCGCCAACGTTTGTGCTGATGGCCTCGCGCGGCCTGCAAATGCCGGAGATTTATAAGCGCTATCTGGTGAATGGTATAAGGGAGGCGTTCAAAATGCACGGCGTGCCGATCCGCCTATTTGTTCGCCAAAGTAAAAATCCCTATGCCCACAAGGCCACATCCGGCAAACCAACCAGTTATGCCAAAGGCAAAAACCGTTATAAAGGATAGAGAGCCCGCCCCTGTTCAATCCGATTGGTTTGAACAGGGACTAGGGCTTAGAAAGTTTCAGTCTATTGCTTTTACGGTCCATTTTAGCTCGGAGATGCTCTAGATTTTCAATTTCTATTGATATTCGGCCGTTACGGTGAAGGTGCCGACATAGGTGCCAACCGGCTGGTTCGCCCCGACATACAGCGTGGCGCCGACATGCATATGGCTGATACCGGTCGCGTCAAAGGTTGCGCCGCCGCCCCAATAGTCATTCGTGGAGCTTCCACCGCCAATAAAACTGTCGACGAGCATGCTGTTGCCTGCGCCATCTGAGACGGTGATGGAGCCTGGATTTGAGAGGGTAAAAGATGCGAAAGGCTCTCCGGTGACCTTAAAATTGCCCCGGCCGCCGGACGCAAAACAGGTCAGTTCAGCGCCGCAGACAGAAATATAGGGATCATTTCTTAGCACTTTTACCGTGTCGGCAGCGGTCAATCTGGGAGCGATAATCCCAAAGTCGAGGTCTGTGGTTTTTATGATCTGCAGAGGTGTAATGACTGCGGCGCCGGCTGCGGCATCATCTTCAACGGCAAAAACCGGGGCAGAAACGGCTGCGGCTAGCGCGATAGTGGCGAGGAGTTTAAGGGTTTTCATGAGGATCTCTCCTAAGGGCGTATATGTGTTCAGGTTTCAAGGTTTGGCGAATATGTCTCGCCGTCTGGACACAGAAATATAGAAAACC
>JARFRJ010000465.1 GCA_029287305.1 Hyphomonas sp.
CCCGCCCCCCACCCCCATCAACACTAGAGTTGGATCGTCGGCAGCGTCAGATGTGTATAAGAGACAGGGTTGATGCAGCGCGCAACCCCCCATTTAAGTCCGGAAGAAGCGGGCGCCTATGGGGCCCCCTATCCAGATCAAAGCTATAAAGCGGGCGTGCGCCGGTTTCCTGAACTGGTCATGGTCCGCCCGGATATGGAGGGTGTAAATACCTCAAAACGTGCCGCCAAATGGTGGGCACAAGACTGGACCGGGCAAAGCTTTATGGCGATCGGAATGGCTGATCCGGTTTCAGGACCCTCATCCATGACGGCGCTAAGAGCGGGCATCAAAGATTGCCCGGAGCCTCTGCAGATAAAAGAGGGGGGACATTTTGTCCAGGAATGGGGCGACCAGATCGCCCATGCCGCGCTGCAGGCCTTTGGGGATACATAAGGGTCCGGCATTCACAAGATGTGTCATCATAAAGTGTCACTTCTGATCGAATTGGGACGAAAATAAACGGACCCCGTTTTCTTTTTCTGTTTTGTGCGTTATTCCGAGCGCACATAAAGCGGGCCAGATAAGCCCAGCTCTGCACCGAGGCTATGCATGTTTGATATCAACACACTTTATAAAACTCTGATCGCATCTATTCAAAAGACCGAAACGATGGAGGCTTTAGAAGCGATCCGTCTGGCTGAGCTGGGTAAGCGCGGGCGTATTTCTGCCCTGATGAAAGAACTTGGCAAGATGAGCCCGGATGAACGCAAAACGCGTGGGCCAGCCTTGAATACGCTGAAAACTGATATCACCGCCGCGATTGCCCGCAAAAAGGAGAGCCTAGAAGAGGCGCAGCTGAACACAAGGCTTAAGACTGAATTTGCGGATTTGACCTTGCCGCCGCGCCCCGAACCCAAAGGGGTCCTGCATCCGGTTATGCAGGTCTTTGAAGAGGTTGCCGCTATTTTCGGCGATATGGGATTTCGCATTGCGGAAGGCCCCGATATTGAAGATGACTGGTATAATTTCACCGCTCTGAACTTTCCCGAGGGCCATCCGGCCCGGGAAACACATGATACTTTCTTTTTTCAGGCTCTGGATAAGGAAACCCCGCCCAAACTGTTGCGCACGCATACCAGCCCCGTACAAATCCGCGCTATGATGGCTGAAAAGCCGCCCATCCGCATTCTGGCTCCTGGCCGGGTTTATCGCAATGTTTGGGACGCCACGCACACGCCCATGTTCCATCAGGTTGAAGGGCTTGTCATAGATAAAAACGTCCATATGGGACATTTGAAAGGCTGTCTGATTGATTTTATCAAAGCTTTTTTCGAGGTTGAGACCGTTGAAGTCCGCATGCGCCCGCATTTCTTCCCGTTCACGGAGCCCAGCGCAGAGATGGATGTAAAATATTCCAACAAGGGCGATCGGATTGAAATCGGGTCCGGTGATCAGTGGATGGAAATATTGGGCTCTGGCATGGTGCATCCCAATGTCTTGCGCAATTGCGGGATTGATCCGGATATTTATCAGGGTTTTGCCTTTGGCGTCGGTATTGATCGTCTGGCGATGCTAAAATATGGCATGCCGGATTTGCGGCCCTATTTTGAAGCAGACGCAGAATGGAGTGAGCATTATGGCTTCTCGCCCTGGCTTACCCCCAGCGTCAGTGGAGGGTTAAGCGGATGAAGTTTACCCTATCCTGGTTGAAAGACCATTTATTCACAAAACTTACCCTGTCTGAAATTTTGGACCTGATGACCCAGATCGGTCTGGAAGTTGAGGATGTGCAGGACCCGGGGGCCAAACTCAGTGATTTTACGATTTGCAAAGTCAAACAGATTGAGCCGCATCCGAATGCCGACAAATTACGCATTTGTACGGTTGAAACGATCGATGGCACCAAACAGATCATTTGCGGCGCACCCAATGCGCAGGCTCCAATGACGACAATTTATGCCCCGCTCGGGGCCTATATTCCCGGCCTTGGCTTTGCGCTGGACAAAAAGCCTCGCAAGATACGCGGGATTGAAAGCTATGGCATGCTATGCTCGCTAAAAGAGCTGGACGCGGGTGAAGACAGCGATGGTATTGCCGATCTCGATCGTAAGCTCACCCTCGGCCTACCTGCCGCGCAGGCTCTCAGCCTCAGCGATCCTGTGATTGACTTTGAGGTGACGCCGAACCGGCCAGACTGGCTTGGCGTTAAGGGTATTGCCCGTGATCTGGCCGCGGCTGGAGCTGGACATCTCATAAAGAGCGAAGCCAAACCTTGGAGTGGACAGTATCCATGCCCCGTTTCTGTTCGCATAGACAGCCCTGAAGCCTGCGCCATGTTTGCCGGGGTTCTGATTACGGGCGTACAGGATGGACCCTCCCCGGACTGGCTGCAAAAACGGCTGAAAGCTGTCGGGATGACGCCCAAATCCCTACTGATTGATATTACCAATTATATTTCATTGGACCGGGCCCGGCCCCTGCATGCCTATGATGCCGACAAGCTGCAAGGGGGTATTGTTGCGCGCCTAGGCCGATCGGGCGAAAAACTCGCCGCCCTTGATGACAATAGCTATGAGATAGATGAGGATATGTGCGTCATTGCCGATGAAAGCGGTGCCATTGGCCTTGGCGGGATTATGGGCGGGGTCTCAACCGCCATCTCGCCCGGCACACAGAATGTCTTTTTGGAGGCGGCCTGGTTCGACCCGGCCCGCACGGCGCGTACCGGGCGTAAAACCGGTATTCTTTCAGATGCGCGCTACAGGTTTGAACGCGGGGTAGATCTGGATAGTTGTCTGGACGGTCTATATCAGGCGGTCCAACTTATCCTTACGCAAGCGGGCGGGACGCCCTCAGAGCCTGTGATCGCGGGCAAAGCAATGATACGCACGGAGAAAATCCAATTCTACCCACGCGATGTCAAACGCTTAACCGGGTTGGATGTGAAGCCTGCGGATATGAAGCGGATGATCAAAGACCTTGGCATGCAGATTGAGGATGCTGGTGACAGCTGGTATCTCAGTCAACCAAATTGGCGTTTTGACCTTGGTCAATCGGCAGATATTGTTGAGGAAATTGCCCGCCTTGTCGGCTTTGATCAATTGCCGCAAACCTCTCTGCCCAAACCTTCTGAGCGGCTCGGCGAACTGCCCACACCCCTACAGCAATCTATCCGCAAGGCCCGCCGCATTATGGCGGCGCGTGGATTTATAGAGGCTGTGACTTGGAGTTTTATGAGCCGTGAGCATGCCGCCCTATTTGGCGAAAATTCTCGTGAATTACAGCTCGCCAATCCCGTCACAAGTGACCTAGATCATATGCGACCGACCATTCTGGCCAATTTGGCACAAGCCGCGCAAAGAGGGGCAGACCATGGCCGCCCGGGGGGCCGGTTCTTTGAAGCAGGTCCGATTTATCTTGGTCACGCTCCAGAGGATCAGAAAAGCGTTATTACCGGACTGGTTCAGCCTGCCCCTAAACGTCATTGGCAAAACGCGGCGCCCATTTATGATGCGCAAGCGGCCAAAGCGGATTTATATGCCGTTCTGGAAGCGCTTGGCCACCCAGCAGACAGATTTCAGATACAGCCCCCACAGCAGGATTTCTGGCATCCAGGACACGCCGCCCGGCTCTGCCTTGGACCGAAAACAACCCTCGCTCATTTTGGAGCGCTGCATCCCGGCATATTGAAAAAACTTGGCGTCAGCGGGCCTGTTTATGGCTTTGAGCTTAATCTCAGTGCCCTCCCACAATCGAAACGGACTGCGTCAAAAACCCGGCCCGTTCTGGTTAAAGCGGACCGCACACCGATCCGGCGTGACTTTGCCTTTCTGGTCGAGGAAACCGTTCCCGCCGGAAAACTCGTCACGCTGGCGCGTCAGGCCGACAAGACCTTGATTACGCAGGTCACAGTTTTTGATGTCTATCAGGATGATGCCATGGAAGCGGGGATGAAATCGATTGCGCTGGAAGTTACCATACAGCCACGCGGGGTCAGCCTGAAAGAGGCTGATATTGAGAAAATTTCTGAAGCCATTATCAAAAAAGTGGAAACGGGCACTAAAGGCCATTTGCGGCGATAAGCCCCCTCGTTTTAGACATGATTGAGCGATGCAGAGCCCGACTGACACAAAGGTGCGGGGCTTCACCAGAAGTCACAGTCGGGAACGTATTTCATAAGCGGCTATTGTGCCGGTCACAAACGAGGCTTATCTCCACTATGTTCTAGCGGTATGGGTTTTACCGGCAGGAGGACCGATATTCTCGACCTCAAAGACAGATATACGCAGATAAGTCTTGCTCTTCTTCTTGGAGTTCTGGCTTTGCGTGTCTTGGGGGTCATGATCACGCCTTTAAACCTTGGACCAGATGAAGCCCAATATTGGCGCTGGTCACAAAGTCTCGATTGGGGATATTTTTCCAAACCCCCTTTAATCGCCTGGGTGATTAGCGCCTCCACATATCTGTTTGGTGAGAGCGAATGGGCCATCCGCCTGCCAGCCCCTTTTCTTCATTTTTGGACCAGCTTGCTGCTCTTTGGCTTGGCCAAAGCTCAATTTACGCCCCGTATCGCGGCCTATAGCGCTGTAACCTATATTCTTATGCCGGGGGTGACCCTGTCTTCTGGCGTGATGACGACAGATAGCCTATTGCTGTTTTTCTGGAGCGCGGCGCTGTTCGTTTTATGGCGCTGGCGCACGCGCCCTCAGAGCCTAGGTCTGGCCCTTCTTCTGGGCAGTCTGATCGGGTTTGGCTTCCTGGCCAAATACGCCATGATCTATTTTCTGATCGGGATGATCCTCGTCTGTCTTTATGATCCGCCCACGCGGCGAGCCCTAGTTTCCTGGCGCGCAGGGCTTGGCGCTCTTCTGGCCGGGCTTATCCTCAGCCCACATATTTACTGGAATATAACCCATAGCTTCCAGACCCTTTCCCATACGATCGATAATGCACACTGGACCCAGCAAGTTTTCAATTTAGACCATGCGCTGGTGTTTTTTTCTGACCAGATGGGGATTGCCGGGCCAATTGCGATTTGCCTTTTAATCGCCGCCTTGATCGGTGTGTTTTATAAAACCGAGAAACGCCAGAGCCCTCTTACAATCTCCTCCAGCACACAGACAGACGCTTTGATCTGGTTGTCTAGCTTTGTTATTCCAGCCCTGACTATTATTCTAATACAGGCCATGATTTCACGGGCCCATGCCAATTGGGCGGCCACAGCCTATTGTGCGGGAAGCCTTATGATTGCCGCTTATGCTCTGCAGGCCCGGGCTTGGCCGGTCTGGATATGGTATGCCTTTGCGGGCCTAGGGGCCTTCGCCGCGCTGATAATTGCCAATTTAAACCTGACAACACGCCTCGCCTTGGCGGCCCTGCCTGGCTGTGCCCTCTTAATGCTCGGATGGAGCCATAATTGGCGCCCCTTAGCGCTGGCCCATGCCAATTTCGCGGTCAATGCCGTGATTGGCGGCGTGTTTATGGTTTTGGCGGTCGGACCTGCGGCCTGGTCGGATGGGGCCGGCTTTGGCCAATCCTTTAAGCGCACACGGGGCTGGCCGGAAACGGTGGAGGCGCTTTCCAAAGCTGTCAGCGAGCATCAAGCGGCAGCCCTGATGGTCGATGAGCGCGAGCATTGGCATGGGCTTGATTATTATGGCCGCGCCGGCAAATTGGGGGCACCTGTATACACTTGGCCCCGTTATGATCAGGCGCAAAGCTTTGCCGAGACGATAAGCCTGCCGCCGGACTATTCTGACATTGTTCTGATCGCCAGCGCAAAGCCTTATTTACGCCCCCGTATCCGGGCCGATTTCAAAACCATAAAAGCGGTCGGATGGGTGAATATCCAACTGTATGAGACGGGCAAAAGACAGTTTAAACTATATGTCGCAGAAGA
>JARFRJ010000024.1 GCA_029287305.1 Hyphomonas sp.
GGCCCCTTCGAGAATTTCAAGCTGTGCCTCAACCGCGCTCCAGCTCGGATTGCCTTCGCGTGTGTATGTATAGTCTGCCTCTGGCCCACCGGGCAGGTAATAATTACTGGTCGCCGTGATCGGCAGGCCGAGCGGATCGCCCGCCTTTAACGCTCTGAACCGGGACTGTAAAAGCTTCAAAATTTTGCTTTGCATGAATTTACTCAATTATTTCGTGTCAGGGCAACAAATACGTCTTCCAGATCAGGCTCTTGTGTTGCTAGGTCCTGTATATCAATATTGGCCGCTTTCACCGCCTCCAGCATATCCGCGATATGGGTTTCACTCATCTGATAGGTGATTGCGATTTTACCATCCTCACGCAGCACAGCCCCTTCTATATCGAGGCTATCAGGCAGGGTTGTAAGCGCTTCTTTCGGTGTGATGATCAAGGATTTATGATCAAGATGTCCGAGCAGGTCCTGTGTTGGTTCAGCGCAGATAATCTCACCATGATTGATGATCGCAATCGTATCACACAATTCTTCAGCCTCTTCCAGATAATGCGTGGTCAGGATAATAGTAGTTCCATTGGCATGCAGGCTGCGGACATATTCCCAAAGGCTGTGACGCAGATCAACATCCACACCCGCCGTCGGCTCGTCGAGAATGAGGATGGGGGGATTGTGCACGAGCGCTTTGGCGACCATCAGGCGGCGTTTCATTCCGCCGGATAATTGGCGCACATAGGCATCTTTTTTGTCAACAAGGCCCACCGCGTCCAAAATTTCCAGCGTGCGGCGTTCAGATTTAGGCACACCATAAAACCCGGCCATCAATTCCAGCGTCTCTGAGGGCGTAAAGAAGGGGTCGCTGACAATTTCCTGATTGACAATGCCCAGCGCCGCACGTGATAGGCGCGGCTGGGTGTCAATATCATATCCCCAAACCTCAACTTGGCCGCTGGTTTTATTCACCAATCCCGCCAGAATGTTGATGAAGGTGGATTTACCCGCGCCATTGGGGCCTAAAAGACCATAAATAGCCCCGCGCGGGATATCCAGATCGATATTTTTAAGGGCGTGCTTTTCAGCAACCTTGCCGGAAGCCTTGTAGATTTTATTGAGATTTCTGACGCGTATTGCAATATCAGGTATGGACATATACATCTCTTCTACAGGATTGACCCGCTTCAATCAGCATTCTACCTAATCGCAACGCGGTTATGCGGCAATGCCGTATTTCAAATAAAGGCTTTTTCGATATGTCAGAACATGCAGAGACCGATTTTGAAGACATTGTTATTTCTGATAAGCGCAGGGTGAGCTGCGCGGGCGGTGACGGTGCGCTTGGTCATCCGCGGGTCTATATGGAAATGGGCGGCGATGATCAGGTCATTTGCGGCTATTGCGACAAGCGGTTTATCCTCGCAGGCAGTGCGCTGGCTCAGCAGGTTGAAGCTGATCCAGACGGCACCTAGACACCCCGTATGGGCCTAGACACCCCCCTGCGAACGGCGCTCAGCGTGGGGCGCGTTTCGCCAGAATACGCTGCAGGGTTCGCCGATGCATATTCAGTCGCCGGGCAGTTTCAGATACATTATGGTCGCATAATTCATAAACACGCTGAATATGTTCCCAGCGGACACGATCGGCTGACATCGGATTTTCAGGGGGCGTCGGCTTGCTGTCCGCAGGGGCAAGCAGGGCATTGAGAATATCTTCCACATCCGCCGGCTTTGATAAATAATCAACCGCGCCAGCTTTTACCGCTGCGACAGCCGTCGCAATGGCGCCATAGCCGGTCAGGATAACCGCGCGGGCCTCTGGCCTGTGTTGATGTAAAAGCTCGACCACATCGAGACCAGAGCCGTCCTGCAAACGTAAATCGACAACCGCGAAAGCTGGCGGGTTCAATCGCGCAATGGCGCGGGCTTCTGACACAGATGAAATCGCAGAGACCAAAAAGCCGCGTTGCGTCAAGGCGCGCGAGAGGCGCTGACAGAAAGGACCATCATCATCCAGAACAAGACAGGTTTTGTCTTCAAAACTTTTCAGCTTTTCGTGCACTTTGACTGTATAATCCATGCTGACTCCTCCATGAGACACCTATATGGTCTCATTCTCTCTAAATTCCAATGCATCTCTTGCCCAAACGATTTTAACAATCGCACCTTGGGCGGGTTCGTTACGATTTCGTGTCGCAATGCGGCCTCTGGTCCGCTCAACCAATGTTTTGGCGATAAAAAAACCAAGCCCCATATCGCCGCCGCCAAGATGTGCTGCGCTGCGCTCGGAGACATAGGGTTCACCAAGACGCGGCAGGACATCGGAAGAGAAACCAGGGCCATCATCGCGGATGGTTACGGTAAACTCTGACGCGCTCCACAGGGCATCAATATGTACTTCCTCGCAGGCAAAGCTGACGGCATTCTCGATAAAAGCTCCCAGCGCGTGCAAAATCTCCGGGCGGCGTCGGACAATTGGTAATTTATGGTCGGCGTCCGGGGCTTTACGCGTTGTGATATGCACTGAAACCCCAAGTCCGCGATGCGGCGCGGCGGCCTCTTCCACAAGCGCTGAAAAAGGCATTTGCGCATGGTGGATATCCTCGGACTGACCGTTTTTGGCCAGTTTTTGCAATATGGTCCGGCAACGTTCGGCCTGCTCGGCAATCAGGGTGACATCTTCGATAAAAGGGGCCTTTCCATCCATCTGTCCGGCCAATTCGCGCGCGACCAGATGGATCGTCGCGAGCGGTGTACCAAGCTCATGCGCGGTCATGGCGGCCATGGAACCGAGCGCGGACAGACGCTGCTCTCTGGCCATGACAACTTGGGCGGCATCCAGAGCCTGAACCAGACGCGCTTCATCGCGGCTCACCCGATTGGCAAAGAAGGTGAAAAAGGCAATGCCCACAGCCAGAGCGGAAAAATGACCCCATTGTAAAAGAGGGGGCAGAAATAAAGCGCTGCCCTGCAGCCAGGGCAAAGGTTCAGAGATAAATGGCATCGCTGCTGTCAAGCCTAGCGCGAGGGCCGCCAAGGCGATCGAATAACGTAAAGGCAAGCTCACCGCAGCGATTGTGACAGGCGCAATCATAAAGAATAAAAAGGGCTGAGAAAGCCCTCCTGTCACTGTCAGCAGGGCCGCCAATTGGCAGGTGTCAAAGGCTAATTGCAGAAAAGATTCCCCTTCCTTGGCCAGACGTTGACCCGGAAAAAAAGAGGACAGGGCCACATTGAGCCAGGCCGAAGCGGCAATAATAGCAAGACAGGCGGAGAGATTAATCTCAAAATTAAACACATAATAGGTCAGCAAAACCGCAATGGTCTGACCGATAATCGCCATATAGCGGACATTGACAAAAGTACGCAGCCTAGTGCGCCCAAGCGCTGAAGCGGCGTCTCTTAACCCTTCTTCGGGTAATACGAATAAGGCGTCTTCCAGAGGAAGGTCATTTATGAGAGGAGTTCTATTCATAGCCAAACATGCGTCAGACAGTCTCTTGCGCCAAGGGGTGAGACACGAAATAATAAGATTATGCGACTTAACTATATTCCTTTCTTTCTTAGTCTAACGCTTTTTGCGTGTACAGAGGCGCGTGCGCCGGACCAGACAGGTTCTGGCGGGGCGAAGGCTGGCTGTGACACCCGCGCCTTTGCGGAAATTGGCGGGCCCGTCTCATTGCTAAGTTCCACGGGCGCGCGCGTCACAGAAGCCGACTTTAAAGGCCGGGCCAGTCTTGTCTATTTCGGCTTTACCTATTGTCCGGATATATGCCCGATGACGCTGGTCACCCTGAATAAGGCCCTGCAAAGCCTGCCCGCCTCAATTGACCCCCCATTAACCCTTCTGATTAGCATTGATCCTGAGCGTGACACGCCTGACGCGATGGCTGAATATATCTCACTCGACGCGTTTCCCGATGACATTGTCGGTCTGACCGGCACACAGGAAGAGATTAAAGCAGCAGCCGATGTCTTTAAAAGCGGCTATTCGCGCATAGACCAGCCAGATAGTCTGGCAGGCTATACAATGGACCATACATCGATCATCTATCTGATGGATGAAAATTGGCAATTACAGACCTTTTTCACGCATGACGCGACCGCTGGCGATATTGCAGACTGTCTGGCATATCATTTTGGTTAGGCTGCAGGGGCATCTGAAGGAGGAGATGCGGTTTTCCTGACGAGGCCCTATATGAGGGGTGTTTTAAAGCGTCTATGCTTGTTCTGAAACCGCCCAAAAGCTGTCTCTTATACACATCTCCGAGCCCACG
>JARFRJ010000078.1 GCA_029287305.1 Hyphomonas sp.
CACGCTATGGGCAATCGCATTTATGGCTGTGATGATTGTTTGGCTGTCTGCCCGTGGAACAAGTTTGCAAAAATCGCGAGCGAAAGCGCTTTTCACGCCAAAGCACAGACAGCCTCACCGCCCCTGATTGACCTTGCCAGAGTAGACGAGACTGCTTTTCGCGCTCTATATTCCGGCTCGCCGATCAAGCGGATTGGGCGGGATCGATTTATCCGCAATGTCCTGATCGCCATCGGCAATTCGGGGGATATGGATTGTATGCCTGTCTTGACGGAACGCTTGAAAGATAGATCTGCGCTCATACGCGGCGCAGCGATCTGGGCGCTTTCCCGATTACAGCCGGAAACAGCGCTCAAATTGAAAGCACGCTATCAGGAGCAAGAAACAGATACTTATGTGCTTGAAGAATGGGAGAACCTAGCGCCCGGCTTTTCTTAAGGCTTCATATTGCCGGGTTTCAGGATTGCGCAATCTGAGCGGCTGGGCGACCTGCCCTAAAGATTGCAAGCGCATCGCTTCGCGCACAGCCCCGCGAATGACAAGAATATCAATATCTTCCGGATCAAGCGCCATGACAGTGTAAACATCGCCAAGGGCCCGGCCCCAATCGCCAAGCTGATATAAGACTTCAGCCCGCATTTTCAGGATCGCCGCATCTTCGCCAAGGCCGGTTAAAGCTGAATCCAGATAGTCTAATGCCTGTTCCCATTCTTCCATCTGCATATAGGTGGCGGCTTTATCGGCATGCAAATGCGCATCTTTTGGTTTCAGGCGCAGCGCATTGTCAAATGTGAGCAGTGCTGCTTCTGGTTGACGGGCCAAAAGCCAAGCATTGCCGGCCTGTGTCAAATAGGTGATCCGCTCTGTCAGAGTGCTGCTATTGTCCTCGCTTGCCAATTCCTCCAGACGCAACGCCCCTTCAGCGGCATGGCCAAGCTCAATAAGAGCCAAAGCCGTACAATGATGCGCAGCAGGGCGCCCGCCCTCTCCCAACCAAGCTAGACCATCCTCATAGGCATCGCCCGGGGCATCAATAAGCTTGGTCATACAGGCATGAAGGCGCTCCTTCTCTGCTATGCGTAGGGAATCCCCTGCGCTTATCGGGCCAATATCTGCAATTGAAACGAGTGCCGCTAATAACCACATAGGCAAATCTCCTAAAAGGGTTTAATAAATTTACAGGCTCAGGAGCGCAAATGACAAAACCGCAATCCCACCTTATGGCGTTTGGCCTCGGCTATACAGCACAAACTCTATGTCGTCAGTTAAAGACCCGCACAGAGTGGGCTTGTCTTGGCACAGTTCGTCAGGACACTAAGGCTAAAGCGCTTCGCACAGAAGGTATTCAGGCGTTCGCGCTGGAGCCGAAAACACAGATTGATATCCCTGACGGGGCCCATTGGCTGATCTCTGCTCCGCCAGGCGATGAGGGCTGCCCGATTTATACAAGATTTGTGAGACACCTTCCTAAAGCCTCCAGCCTAACCTATTTATCAACGACAGGTGTTTATGGCGATTTACAAGGCGGTTGGGCGTTTGAATGGAGCCCGGTTAATCCAAGCTCAGAGCGAGCCCGGCGACGTGTACAGGCCGAAGAAGCCTGGCAAGCCGCATGTCTGAAAGAGGCTATCCCATATCGCACCGTAAGGTTGCCGGGAATTTACGGACCTGGCCGTTCGCCTTTGGAACGTGTTCGGACCGGAACGGCAAGGCGTATCATTAAAGCTGGCCAAGTCTTTTCCCGCATTCATGTCGAAGATTTGGCAAGCGGCCTACAGGCCTTGCTCGACCGTCGGGATTTAACGGGCGTTTTTCACCTGTGTGATGATGCGCCCGCTCCGCCTCAGGATGTGATAAGCTATGCAGCAGAGCTGTTAAACCAGCCCCCGCCTGTCTCATTACCTTTCGAGGAAACAGACCTTAGCCCTATGGCCAAAAGCTTTTACGCCGAATGCAAGCGCATCTCCAATGCCCGTATAAAAGCCGCCCTCGGCTGGAAGCCCTTATTTCCAACCTATAAATCAGGCCTAAAAGCTGTCTTAATGGCCGAAGACCGGGATAAGAATTCACTTGCATAATTATACAGCTACTTTAAATCGAAAATTGCATAGACTGGAGGGTTAATATGCTTTTGGAAATGTTAAAGAGCAAACTGCATGCAGCAACAGTATCTGAATGTGTCTTGCATAAGCAAGGCTCTGTGGCCATTGATCTCAATCTGCTTGAGGCCAGCAATATACTGCCCTTTGAGCGGGTCGACATCTGGAATATTACCAATGGTGCCCGCATACAGACTTATGCGGTGGAAGCGCCTAGGGGATCTTGCACAATTGC
>JARFRJ010000087.1 GCA_029287305.1 Hyphomonas sp.
ACCTTATAAAGACAGGGTGAGAATTTCAAAACGTTTCTTATAACTCCTGATAAAACCTGGCAAGTCTGGATTTTCGTTAACACGGTTCTGTCTTGGCTATTTTTTCATGACAATTCTGGCAAAACAACAAAGCTGTCATAATCCGTTCAGACTTTAAGGCCAGGCTTTAAGGGGCCAGACTGTGACATGCATTATCAATGCACCTGCAGGCTAGGTTCAGAGACCCGGTTAGGCACATCATTTATAACGAGTATATCGGCGCTTTGGGTCACCTTAATCGTTTCCCCATCACGGATATGACCTTCCAGAATGAGCCGCGCAAGCGGGTCTTGCAGCTCTTTTTGGATCACACGTTTGAGCGGGCGGGCGCCATAGACCGGATCATAGCCGCGCGCGGCGAGCCAATGGCGTGCCTCTGGCGCAATCTCTATGCTAAGCTTGCGGGCCGCCAAAAGCGTTTCCAGACGGGTAATCTGAATATCAACAATTGCGTCAATCTCCGCCCGTCCAAGACGTTTGAAGAAGACGGTTTCATCAATCCGGTTAATGAATTCAGGCCGGAAATGCTGACGGATCGCCTCCGTCACCGCGCCGCGCTGTGACGCACTGATCTCGCCCTCTTCCCCGCTGGCAAGCGCCTCTGCGCCAAGGTTTGACGTCATGATGATCAGCGTATTCTTGAAATCGACCGTCCGGCCTTGCCCATCGGTCAGACGCCCATCATCCAGCACTTGCAAAAGCGTATTGAACAAATCGGGATGCGCTTTTTCCACCTCGTCAAAAAGAATGACCTGATAGGGCCGACGCCGGACAGCCTCGGTCAACACACCGCCTTCATCATAACCGACATAGCCGGGCGGCGCACCGATCAGGCGGGCAACAGAATGCTTCTCTGAAAATTCAGACATATCCAGCCTGACAATGGCGCTTTCATCATCAAAGAGAAAATCAGCGAGCGCCTTGGTCAGCTCTGTCTTACCGACCCCGGTCGGTCCGACAAACAGAAAGGAGCCAATTGGACGATTGGGGTCTTGCAGGCCTGCACGGGCGCGGCGTACCGCATTGGAGACCGCGCTGAGCGCCTCTGGCTGGCCGATCACCCGCGCACCCAGGCTCACTTCCATAGCGAGCAGTTTCTCGCGCTCGCCTTCCATCATTTTATCAACCGGAACGCCGGTCCATTTAGAGACAACCCCGGCAATATCTTCCGGCGTCACCACTTCTGAAACCAGTTGACCCTGATGCCCTTCAGCCGCGCTCTCAACCTCTATAATCTGTTGTTCCAGAGCTGGAATATCGCCATATTTAAGCTGCGAGGCACGGCCAAGATTGCCGGTTCGTTCCGCTTCCGCCAAGTCGAGCAGAGCCCGATCCAGCTTTGTCTTCGCCTCCGCTGCGCCTTTCAGCTTGTCTTTTTCTGCCGCCCAGATTGTGGTCAGCTCATCTGAGGCAGACTGGAGGCCTTCAATTTCACTTTCAATAGTCTCCAAGCGTTCTTTGGAGGCTGTCTCTTATAC
>JARFRJ010000089.1 GCA_029287305.1 Hyphomonas sp.
TTGTTCGTCTCGTGGGCTCGGAGATGTGTATAAGAGACAGGGAATAAATTGAAGGAAGGCATATGGACAAGAGCAAGACAGAATATCCAAAGGATGACTTAGAGGCCTCTATTAGCCACCTTTTACATAAAGCTGAGCAGATCAGCGCTTATCATTGCAAGAAAGCTTTAAAGGGAACAGGGCTGACTTTTCGGCAATTTTCCATTCTGTCCGCTTTGACAGAAGAGAAGGGTACCCACCAAAGCGATCTTTCCATTACCACAGCTATTGATCGTTCAACCGTGGCCGAAATGCTGGTGCGCCTAGAGAACAGGAAATATATCAAACGTTGGCAAGCGCCCAGCGACCGGCGGGTAAAATTTGCCTATTTGACAAGAACAGGACGCGAATTGCTCGAAGAAGCTAGGCCAGCCTTGCGCGTTACGCAAAGCGCCTTGCTTGATGGTTTTGCGCCAAACAGACAATCGGATTTCGTGAGAGATTTGAAGCTTTTTATCCGCCATAATCAGGGTCGCCACCTGAATATAAATAAGGCTGCGCCTAGCAAGACTTAGTCCAGCTCCCTTCGAGCTATAATCTCAGCCAGAATTGCCCGGTTCAATGGACCTTTCACATGTAGGATAATATATCCCTCTGCACTTATCAGATAGGTTTCTGGAACCCCTGTCAGGCCAAGCTCTAGCCCGCCCTGACCATCCTCATCCAATCCCACAGCAAGATAGGGATTACCCAATTCGGTCAGGAAAGCACTCCCCCTTTCAGGCATATCCTTATGCAAGACCCCATAAAGGCGGCCCGGATAGTCCCGGGCAAGCTGCATCAGCAAAGGATGCTCAATGCGGCACGGCGCACACCAGCTTGCAAACACATTCACCAAAATTGCCTCCCCTTTGGCGAGTTTGGCAAAATTTAAGGACGGATCAGCTTCGAATAGAGGCTGGAACACATAATCGGGCGCTTTTCTATCTTGTGGATAGGTCACACTTTCCGCCGGATCCTGACGCAAGCTAAACACGCCGATCAGGCCCAGAATGAGCATCAGCGCTAAAGGTAGGGCGGCCAGCCAGCGTGTCATGATGATGGACCTACAGGCGGTCTGGGTTTATCGCTTATCGCCGAGGTAGCTGCG
>JARFRJ010000291.1 GCA_029287305.1 Hyphomonas sp.
AAGCCCGGCACATATCCAGACAAGGTCCATTGGGCGGGCAGCGGGAACAGGATCAGGCGCAAAAACGGAATAAGCCAGAGCGTATAGGCCGCTTTGGCACCAAATATGCGGGCAAAGGGTCTGCGAATGAGCAAGACGCCCACCACCAGCAAGCTAACAGCCAGAGAGGTTTGCAAGAGATAGGTTGTAAAGACAGGAGAGATCATTTCTTTAAAGCCTCCAAAAGTGTTTCCAGTTCAGAGATATCTTCCGGTGTGAGGCCTTCTGAATCAGCTAAATGTGCCACAAGCGGAGCGGCGCGCCCAGAAAAGACGCGGTCAACAAATTGCCTCGCCGCGCGGCGTTTATAAGCTGCTTCGGTGATCGCGGGCCTATACAGATAGCGCCGGCCATCTTGCGTCGTAGTCACCGCGCCTTTTTCTGCCAGACGCGCCAGCAAGGTCTTAACCGTGCGATCGGTCCAGTCTTTCTGGCCTGCCAGGCGAGCATGCACGTCGCTGGCGGCAAGATCAGCCTCGGCCCATAATATGTTCATAATATCGAGCTCGGCCCGACTGATCTGAATGGACATAATCTCTTCCCTATATAGACTACATATGTAGTCGGTACTATTGACTACGTACGTAGTCAATCGGAGATTTATGAAATTCAAGTAAGCTGGATGATGCGTGAAGCCAGTTTCAAGCGCTTTAAAGTGCTTATGGTGCGGACGGCCGGAATTGAACCGGCAAGGCCCGAAGGCCGGCAGATTTTAAGTCTGCTGTGTTTACCACTTTCACCACGCCCGCTTAATCTATGTTCCCTAACGATCTCATCGCGCGCGCGCAAGTCTTTCATGCACTTTAAGCGGTACCCGCTTTTAAAAAGTGAAAAAATAGCCAACCTATCGCAAATTAGGCTAAACTTGGTCTTGACCTTTAGGGCAGCACACAATTCTAATATAGAGTATATATTTAAAGTCAGGGAGCTTAAGCCAAAATGTCTGAGATTAAAACCATAGGTGTCATTGGTGCAGGCCAAATGGGCAATGGCATCGCACATGTCTGTGCGCTGGCCGGTTATGATGTCATTATGAATGATATTTCTGAAGACGCGCTTGATCACGGCTTTCAGATGATTGAAAAGAACATGTCCCGCCAACTCGCGCGGGATCTTATCACAACAGAGGATATGATTGGTGCCTTGGCCCGTATCCGGCGTGAAAAGAAGACAGACCGGTTGGGCGGGGTTGATCTAGCGATTGAGGCCGCAACAGAAAACCGGGAGGTTAAGGAAGCGATTTTCCGCTCGCTCTGTCAGGTCGTGCCAAAGAACGCTATCCTAGCGACAAATACAAGCTCCATTTCTGTGACACGTCTGGCATCCACAACAGATCGACCTGACCGTTTTATCGGCCTGCATTTCATGAACCCCGTCCCCTTAATGCAGCTGGTGGAAATTATCAGAGGATTGGCAACCAGTCAGGAGACCTATGAAGCCGCGACAGGGTTTGCTAAACGGCTGGGTAAAACCATTACCAATGCAGAAGATTATCCCGCCTTTATCGTCAACCGCATCCTGATGCCGATGATCAATGAGGCCATTTATACGCTCTATGAAGGGGTTGGGACGGTTGAAGCGATTGACACAGCCATGAAGCTCGGCGCGAACCACCCCATGGGGCCGCTGCAATTGGCTGATTTTATCGGGCTGGATACGTGTCTCTCAATCATGCAGGTCTTGCATGATGGTTTGGCGGATACGAAATATCGCCCCTGTCCATTACTGGTGAAATATGTCGAAGCGGGCTGGTTTGGCCGCAAAGTGGGCCGCGGCTTCTATGATTATAGCGGCGGGGACGGCCCCGTCCCGACGCGCTAGGCCTTATGCTTTATGCGTCCCAGTCCAAGGTAAGCTTTCGGTGGACCAACTTGTCATAATCTCCCACGAGATTATGGCTGATCTGTCCGGGTATATAGCTGTGCTCATCAATTTCACAGACCGGCGTAATCTCCGTGGCAGACCCGGTGATAAAGCATTCGGAAAAACTGGCCAATTCTTCCGGCCTGATGCGCCGCTCTATCACATCCAATTGCCGTGCCTTGGCTAGGCGGATCGCGGTCTGGCGGGTAATACCGTTTAGGAAACGGTCGGCAATCGGCGTATGGATTGCCCCGTCTTGGACGAAGAAAATATTCGCGCCTGTGGTTTCAGCGACATAGCCTTCATGATCAAGCATCAGCGCATCAGCATAGCCAGCATCGGCGGCTTTTTGCTTTGAAATGGTGCAGATCATGTAAAGGCCAGAGGCTTTGGCGTGACAGGGGGCCGTTTCTGGCGATGGCCGGGCATAGACCGCGCGGGTCATACGAATGCCTTTCATCTTGTCTTCAAAATAATCCCCCCAAGCCCAACAGGCGATGGCCATACGCACAGTGGTTTCGCTCGCCAATATTCCCATCTGCTCTGACCCCCGCCAAGCAAAGGCGCGGATATAGGCATTCTGAAGACCGGACATGGCTAGGGTTTCGGCTTTGGCCGCCTCAATCTCATCGACAGTGAAAGGTAAATCAAAGCCGAGAATTTGCGCAGAATTTTTTAGCCGCTCGGTATGATGGCGGGAGCGATAAATCACACCCGCATAAGCGCGCTCACCCTCAAAGACAGTTGAGGCATAATGCATGCCATGGGTCAGGACATGAACCTTCGATTCTCGCCAGGGCACAAATTCGCCATCCAGCCATATATATCCATCCCGGTCATCAAAAGGTATAAAAGGCATAATTTTTTCCTTGCAGTCATCTTTACAAGACCTGCATATGCGATCTGAAATGCCATGCACAGCCTTAGCCGCTTTTTTTTCGCATTTTGAAACGCAAAGCCTGTTTTCAGTTCTGCGATAATGCTCTAGATTTCATTTTCCTAGGATGTGCGGTGAAGTCAATAAGCGGATGAGAAATCTTGATGCCATGGAAGGTCGTTTATTTCTAAGCGATGAAGAATTGAACCGCTCTATTGGGCTGATATTCTCGGCGCATCAGCGGTTTATGGCGGCGACACAATATGCGCGCTCGACCGCGGGTTTAAGTCTGCCCGCCTTTAATCTCCTATCGGGAATTCACGCCAACCCGGGTATTACCGTAAAGGATTTACGTGCAGATATGGCCATGACCATTCCAAGCTTTGCCCGCCTTTTGGGGGAATTGGACAGGCGCGGTCTGATTGAGAAAAAAGTCTCCCCTCAAGATGCGCGTCGTCGCAAACTGTTTCCCAGTGCGGCAGGGAAAGCCCTGCTCGCCCCGATTGAGGCGATTATGCGCGATGTGCTGCGCCCCGCCTTTCAGGCCGCAGGCGCAGAGAATGTCCGCGGCCTTCGCCATGTGCTTAAAGCGCTGGCGGAAGCTTTGTGATGACCCATCTCAAACATCTTCTGATTGTCGATGATGATGCGCGTCTGCGCCATTTAATCAGCCAATATCTGCGCGGCGAAGGCTATCTGGTGACAGTGGCACAAAGCGCCCATGAAGCCCGCCTCCTGTTCAAAAGCTTCCAGTTTGATCTGGCCGTCCTAGATATTATGATGCCCGGCGAAAGCGGATTGGAGCTTTTAAGTGATATTCGAACCGCCTCGGATATCCCGGTCTTTTTATTAAGCGCACGGGGGCTGACCCATGATCGGATTGAGGGCCTGAAAAAAGGGGCGGATGATTATCTGGCCAAACCTTTCGAGCCAGAAGAATTGGCTTTGCGGATCGCTGCCCTGATCCGTCGATCCCCCACCTCAGAGGCTGACCAGACGGAGCAAATTCATATGTCCGGGCGCTGTTTCGATCTGAAATCAGGCCTTTTGACCGGACCGGACGGTCATATCCCTTTAACCGAAACAGAAACAAAATTGCTCAGCCTATTAGCAGGCAATCCCGGTAAAGCCTTGCGGCGCGACTATTTGGCCGAGCAGTCTTCCGGGCTTGAGCGCTCTATTGATGTCCAGGTGACGCGCCTGCGCAAAAAAATCGAACCCAGTCCTAAAACGCCCATTCATATACAGACCGTGCGGGGAATTGGATATAAACTC
>JARFRJ010000144.1 GCA_029287305.1 Hyphomonas sp.
CGCGCATATAGGACGTATGGCGAATAAAACCGTCTTCGTGTAAGCGCCGCGCCACGGAAATCAGGCTATCACCAGGCTTTACGATGAAACTTTTATCCTCAAGCGAGGGACCTTGTCTTTGTATCTCATTATCGACCCACATATAGGCCGCTCCGGCAGCGATGATGCCGAGAAAAGATAAAGTGATAAGGCCCGTCAGGATAGACTTGAACATGTGTGCGTGTCCCCGTCCTTACCCTATAAGCGACATCTAAATACGGGTAATAGAATTATTCAACCGTTTTCAAGACCAAAGCGGCATTGGTCCCGCCAAATCCAAAACTGTTTGACAGGGTGACTTTGACATCCCCTTTCTTCGCCGTCTTGGGTATAAGATCGATATCTGTCTCAAAACTGGGTGTTTCCAGGTTTAAAGTTGGCGGCATGATGCCGTCGCGGATTGCCAAGGCGCAAAATGCCGCTTCAACCGCGCCAGCCGCACCAAGTAAATGCCCGATCGCAGATTTCGTCGCGGACAGGGAGAAATTAGGGGCGGCCCCGTCCAAAAGCTTTTCCAGTGCCCGGATTTCGCCTTCATCTCCTAAAGGGGTCGAGGTGCCATGCGTGTTGACATAATCCACATCATGGATCGTCAGACCTGCATTGGAAAGCGCCATCTCCATAGCGCGGCGTCCACCTTCAGCGCCTTCTGCCGGCGCTGTAATGTGGAAAGCATCGCCGGATAATCCATATCCGGCCACTTCTGCATATATCTTAGCACCGCGTGCCTTGGCATGCTCATATTCTTCCAGAACCAGAACACCAGCTCCATCGCCCATAACAAATCCATCCCGGCCCTGATCATAGGGGCGCGAGGCCAGTTCTGGCGTGTCATTATATTTGGTCGACATCGCTTTCAGGGCGCAAAATCCAGCAATCCCAAGCTCGCAAATCGAAGCTTCTGCCCCGCCCGCCAGCATCACATCGGCATCACCATCCTTGATAATCCGCGCACTGTCACCAATAGCATGCGCGCCTGTGGCACAGGCTGTCACAACCGCATGATTAGGGCCTTTTAGGCCGTGCTTGATTGAAATTTGTCCGGACGCCAGATTGATCAAAGCAGACGGAATAAAGAAAGGGCTTACCTTACGCGGTCCACCCTTGGCCAGATCCATTTGCGAGTTCGCAATAGACTGCAAGCCGCCTATGCCAGACCCAATCAGAACACCGGTGCGCTCGCGGTCACTATCCGATTCAGGAGACCAATTGGCATCTTCCAAAGCCTCATGTGCCGCGCCCAAGGCGTAGAGAATAAATTCATCAATGCGTCTTTGCTCTCTTTTGGTGGCAAAGCTTTCCGCATCAAATGCCTCAGCATCCCCTTTGCCGCCGCCACGTCCAGATGTCCAAGGCACCTGAAAGGCGATCTTGCACGGCATATCCGTAGTATCAAAAACATCAATCGGCCCTGCCCCAGATTGACTGGCAATCAAGCGTGACCAAGAGGCTTCACGATTTCCGGCAAGCGGGGTAACGAGCCCAATACCAGTGATGACGACGCGACGCAAATTGCGCTCCTTAACTTACAGTTTGCTTGATTTGGCTCACCGCATCATTGACCGTGCGGATATTTTCCTGAACTTCATCTGGAATTTCAATATCAAACTCTTCTTCGAACGCCATGACAAGCTCAACAAGGTCCAGGCTGTCAGCGCCCAGATCATCGATAAAGCTCGCGCTCTCAATGACTTTATCACTTTCTACATCAAGATTTTCAACAACTATTTTTTTTACACGTTCCAAAATGTCAGACATGGGAATTCCTCTTCTTACTGGTAAACATTATTCTGAATGGGATCAGACTTGTTGGCGTTAGCATACAGTTTAACGGTTCGCCAAGCCCACAAATGATCAATCAGGCTTTTTGAGATTGTACAAGATAGCTTATATCATGGCCATACCGCCATTAATATGCAAGGTTTGGCCCGTCACATATGCCGCTTCATCAGAGGCCAGATAGGCGACAGCCGCAGCGATATCCTCCCCTGTACCAAGCCGCCCAGCGGGGATTGCGCCAAGCAGGGCCTCTTTTTGCGCATCCGGTAAAACATCCGTCATCGGTGAGGTAATAAAGCCCGGTGCAATACAATTGGCGGTGATTCCCCGGCTGGCAATTTCCGCTGCCAGAGATTTTGTAAACCCGATCATCCCCGCCTTGGAGGCCGCATAATTGGATTGTCCCGCATTCCCTGTCACACCGACAACCGATGTGATCCCGATAATACGCCCAAAACGTCGTTTCATCATGCCGCGCACGGCCGATTTGGCCAAACGAAAATAAGAGCCGAGATTAACGTTCAAAACTGCTTCCCAGTCTTCCTCTTTCATACGCAATAGCAATTGATCGCGGGTGATCCCGGCATTGGCAACAAGAATATCCAAAGGCCCGGTCGCTGATTCGGCTTGCTTGACGAGCGCATTGACAGAGTCAGGGTCTGACAGATTACAGGTTACAATCTCGACCTCTCCAACGCATTCAGATTGCACGTCTTTGAGAACATTTTCCCGCGTCCCGGAGATGACGAGCTTCACCCCGGCGCGCGACAAGGTCAGGGCGATATCACGGCCAATCCCACCTGATGCGCCCGTTACAAGCGCTGTTTTTCCAGTTAAATCAAACATATAAAATCCAGTCCTAGATTAAGGTTTTATTGCTCTGTTCGCTTTGATCGCGCTTTACTTATGGGTGTCCTTGATGAATTCTGCCAGAGCCGTAAGCTCAACAGGTGTGCCGGCTGTCTTGCCAATAAGCGCGCGATGATTACGTCGGTTCATCACGGTTAGCACTTTACCAGCTCCGGCTTCAACGGTCCAAGTGATGCCATTTTCTACCATAAAGGCAACACTTTCACGCCAGCGTACACGGCCTGTGACTTGTGCGATGAGGGCTGCGCGAATCTCATCAGGCTCAGTTAGCGCATTGGCCGCTATATTGGCAATGATCGGAATTTTCGGCGCATGTATTTTTACCCGTGCCAGTGCGTCTGCCATTTTGTCCGCTGCCGGGCTCATAAGAGAACAATGAAACGGCGCACTGACGGCTAAGGGAACCGCCTTTTTAACCCCATTTTCACGGGCATAGACGCAGGCGGCCTCAATCGCGCTATGATGACCGGACAGGACCAATTGCCCCGGCGCATTATCATTAGCGATCTCGCACACCCCGCCGCTTGTCGCTCGTCCGGCCTGGCAGGCCGCTTCCGCCTGATCTTCATCCGCCCCCAGAAGCGCCGCCATGGCACCCTCGCCAGGTGAAACCGCCGCTTGCATGGCCTCGCCGCGTGTGCGCAGTAGCTTCGCCGTATCGGCCAGGCTCAATGCCCCTGCCGCACAAAGCGCAGAATATTCGCCTAAAGAATGCCCGGCGACATATTTTGCCATCTCAATAGACAAGCCATGGCTTTCCTGCAGGGCGGCCATAGCCGCAAGGCTGACCGCCATCAACGCAGGCTGCGTATTCGAGGTTAGGGTCAGGGCCGCTTCAGAACCTTCGGCCCACATAATATCTGTGAGCTTCTCCCCCAAAGCCTCATCCACAGCTTCGAAAACCTCATGCGCTTCCTTATAGCTATCCGCCAAAGATCGACCCATACCGATAAATTGGGCCCCCTGACCCGGAAAAATAAAAGCAAGTTCCGACATAATGCTCCCTTATTATATTTCTTTTGCATGCACTCTCATCATGTGCGCGAACCATCCTGCACAGCCAGCCTCTTGTCAATCATCAGGGCACAAACCCACAGTGTCGATTTATCTCGGGGAATCAGACGGTTTATCAAATTAGGCCGCATTAGATATACCCTACTCTGCCATATAAAGAAGAAGGCTTTGGAAGCGTTCAATGGCTGTGCAGGCCAGCGGGTTTGCCCGAATAAAAGACTTGCTAATAAAGGTAAAATGCGGTTTATACCCGTTTTCATTGGTGTGCGGTCCTGAATATCCAAATGCGTGGATAGACAGGGGCCATCGCAGGATAGGGCTTCCCGCTTTATCTGCGCCGCTCACCTTATAACAGGGACTAAATTATGGCTTTTTACGAGCATATTATCATTACGCGTCCGGATATATCTCCGGCGCAAGTTGAGAGTTTTATCGAACAGATCACTCAATTTTTGCAGGAAAATGGCGGGCGGATCGGCAATACTGAATATTGGGGGCTGCGAAATCTGGCCTATCCAATCAATAAAGTCCGTAAAGGGCATTATTCCTTATTGAATCTGGATGTTCCTGCGGGGACATTACAGGAATTAGAGCGTCGCCATCGTATCAATGATGAAGTGATGCGCTATATGACGATTAAAGTGGACGCGTTGAGCGATGAACCGTCCGCAATGCTGTCACGACGCGATCGTGATACCAGAAAACCCAGAAATTAAGGGGACGCATTATGGTACGCCACACGCAAGCCAACATTAATATTACCAATATTCCTGCCCGACGCAGCTTTGGCCGTCGCCGGAAGGTAGACCCCTTTGCCAGCGGTAAAGGACCAAAAATTGACTATAAAGACGTAAAATTATTGCAGCGCTATATCTCCGAGAAAGGGAAAATTGTTCCCTCTCGTATCACAGCGGTCAGCTTCAAAAATCAGCGTAAACTCGCAAAAGCCATTAAGCGCGCCCGCGTTCTGGCTTTGCTGCCCTTTAATGTGGAGTAAAAAAGATGCAAATTATTCTACTTGAACGTGTCGAAAAGCTCGGCACAATTGGCGATGAGGTCACCGTCAAGAACGGTTTTGCGCGCAATTATCTGATCCCGCAAGGCAAAGCCCTAATAGCCAATAAAGCTAACCGGGCCCGATTTGAGAGTGACCGCGAGGCCATCATGGCCAGAAATGCAGAGGCCAAGGAAGGCGCAGAGTTCATTAAGGAGAAATTGCAAGATTTCAGCCTTATTCTTATTCGTCAGTCTGGGGAAACAGGTCAGCTTTATGGCTCCGTCTCTGCACGGGATATTGCACAAGCCCTGAATGAAGCCGATCACAAAGTGACCCGCTCGCAAATACGTCAGGATGTTCCAATCAAAACACTTGGTCTGCATGAGGTAACCCTTCAACTTCACGCAGAAGTTAGCGCCACAATCCAGGTGAATGTTGCGCGGACAAATGAGGAAGCCGAGCGTCAGGCAGAGGGTGAGAATATCATCGAAAGTCTTGCAGCTGAGCAAAAAGCGATCGCCACCGAACAAGCCGGTGAAATGGCAGAAGCAGCCGCAGAGATGGTTGATCAGATGGCTCCGGATGAAGAGGCATAAGCCTGATTATACTGGCGAGACCAAGAAGCTATATTTTTGGCCTCAAAGCCGTCTAAATATTAAACCACGTGTCCTTCAAGGCGCGTGGTTTTTTAGTGCACAAGACTGCGTAAACATGTTGCGCTTTGACCCCTCATAGGTTCATTTAAGCTCATGATTTTCAATAAGCTTCTCTTCCTGTGTCTGCTTGGATCGGTCTCCCTTATGATCTTAGGCTATATCGGCCGATTTCACCCTGCAGGTGATAGCCTGTCTATCCTGCGCCCCATAGCAATTCTCGCCTCCGGGATATTGTCATTGTTTTGGATACGGCGTCTTTGGGCAATAGGGCTATTCAGCTTAGCTTTTATCCTCGCTGCTCAGTTATGGCTGGACACGGCCTCGCCAATTGAGGACGGAACAGGTAACATTACTCATTATCAGAAAAATATGTCCTTTAGAATGGACGATGCGTCAGACTTTATCGCAGATGTTCTGCGCTTCAAGGCCGATTTTGTAACATTGCAAGAAGTGACGGCGCAAAATTATGAAAAATTAGAACCCTTATTTGACCTCTACCCAACTCGATTGCGATGTCCCTATACAGCTATCGGCAATGTCGTGATTCTCTCAAAGCATCCTCGAATTGAAGGGTCAGAAAATTGTCATGACGGCACAGGCGCAGCCAGTCTACAAATTACGTTAAAAGGAATGAAATTCTGGATTACCTCTTTGCATACTTCTTGGCCTGTCTCTTATACACATCTGACGCTGC
>JARFRJ010000198.1 GCA_029287305.1 Hyphomonas sp.
AACATATAGGCCAGAAACAGCAAGGCGCAAAAAATCAGTAATGGGTAGGGGTTTAACTGAACACGCTGCATATGAGCCTCTCTGATGGTCTTTGATAAAGCCTGTTTTACAATTCCGGTTAAGCGAACTGACCACTGAACCCATGAAAAATATCTTGACCGGGCTGTCAACGCTGTACAGGGACGTTTTGGCTCATCAGGCAAGGAGACCGACAAAAAAACGGCAGATATTGGGACTTTGATACAAACCATAAGTGATTTGTACCTTTAGAACAATGCGAGATTGTTTTGAGAAATGCAGACTAAAAATATATTTGTGATAGAGCTTGCCTTACCGCCAAGCCTTATTGGGGAGCGGTCTTGGGGCAGTTTTGGCTGGGGCCTATCGCTAAGGGCATCGTGTTTGAACATAGAGCCATATCTTTACACATATGCCCTGAATAAGAGTTGATATTTAGCGTCAACTCCATATTGTAACTCGTCTTTCATCCTATAATCAGGATGCGATTGAGCCGATCTGCATTGGAGGCGAGAGTGAAGAAGTTTGACGTTCGATTGGCAAATTATGCTGATATTCCAGCCATACAAGAATTAATGGCAGCCTCCATGGCGTCCATATTGCCACGCTATCTGGATGAAAATCAGGTGAACCTATCCAGTGAAAGCATGGGCGTGGATGCGCTTTTGATTGAGGACGGTACGTATTATCTCGTTTTTGAGGCGGATGTCCTGGTTGGGTGCGGGGGCTGGTCAGCGCGTCGTACGCTATATGGAAACAGTCAGACAATTGGACGCGATGATTCTTATGCAGATCACAAAACAGAGCCGGCAAAAATTCGCGCTATGTATACGCATCCAGACTATTTACGCAAAGGGATAGGCAGACTGCTTTTGAAAACGGGCGAGGAACGCGCACGCGCAGCCGGTTTCACAGTTATGGAGCTTGGTGCCACCGCGCCGGGCTTACCTTTTTACGAAGCGCTTGGATATTGTATGATAGAGGATGTATCGCGCGCAAGCGCTGATGGCACGGTGGTTCCTGTGCTTAAAATGCGTAAATCCCTGATCGGCGATGCTTAAGCTGTAAATTCCGTCTAACGCTTTGTGTGGCGCGTACGGTCACATGATTTTCAGTTTCAGGGAATATCCATTCTCTGTGAGAATATTTTAGACATAGGGCCCCCTGAGGCCTATCAAGAGTTTCTTTTAGCAAGGTAGAATATTATGCGCGATGGGGGGAAGATAGAAGCAGCGATTGAGGTGCTCAGCGATGTCTTGACACGTTATCAGCCGGTCAAAGCGGCGATGCGCGATTGGGGCAAACGGGCTCGCTATGCCGGCGCTCAGGATCGTGCCTATGTCTCTGGGCTTGTTCTGGACACGTTGCGTCGCCGCAATTCCCTTGCCCATGCGATGGGCAGTGATACGCCCCGTGCGCTGATATTAGCGGGTTTGCGCTATGCTTGGGATTGGGATTTGAAACAGGTTGAAAAAGCCTTGAAAGACCCGCACGCGCCCAGCGCTTTGACCTCTGATGAAAGAGCGAATTTGCTTCTTGCGCCCGATGTCACAGCCGAGGCGCATATTCAAGGCGATTATCCAGAGTGGCTCGCGCCCCATATGCGCCGGGTCTTTGGCGATGAGACGGTCATAGAGGCCTCTGCCATGACCCGCCGGGCTCCTGTTGATCTGAGAATCAACACATTGAAAACAAGTCCTGAAAAAGCCGGCCAGGCTTTGCGCACGGTGCAAGCGACCCCATCCGACTTACTGGTCAGTGCCTATCACATTCCAGCACCGGAGCCGGCAAGGCGCGCCCAGAGCCTTTTGAGTATTCCGGCCTATTCCAAAGGCTGGGTTGAGGTGCAGGATGCGGGCTCACAGATCGCGGCGGCGGCTGCAAATATCCAGCCTGGGGAGCAGGTATTGGATTATTGTGCTGGAGGTGGAGGCAAGACACTTGCCATGGCGGCGGCGTCGCAGGGCGAGGGGCAAATTTATGCCTATGATATTGATGGGCGGCGTTTATCTGCCCTCATTCCACGTCTGCAAAGGTCAGGCGCGTGCAATGTTCAGCTTTGTCATCCCCAAGAGCCAGAGGCTTTGGAAGCTTTGAAAGGACATATGGATGTCGTCTTTGTTGATGCGCCCTGCTCGGGCACAGGGACGTGGCGGCGTAAACCCGATAGCAAATGGCGCTTGACGCCGAAAGCGCTAGCCAAGCGTCTGGAACAACAGTCAGATATCTTACGCGCCGCGGCTGACTATGTGAAACCGGGGGGGCGGATGGTATATGCGACATGCTCTTTTTTGATAGAAGAGGATGAGGACCGTATAGAGGTTTTTTTGAAAGAAAACGTCCAGTTCAGTCAGGAAAGTGCGGCTCAAGCCGCTATTCAGTCAGGAATGCTGACCGCCCAAGGCGCGCATCTTGTGCAGGCCGGGCAAGGGGCTAGCGGCGGTGTTCGTTTGACGCCTTACAAGGCCGGGACAGACGGGTTTTACTTTGCCACAGTGCGGCGCAGCTTATAGAGGCTGGTTCAGAACAGGCTTTATCTGAAAGCGTATATTTTCAAACTCGGTCATATTTGGCCGATTGCGTAACTTAACGCTTGCGAGGAGTTTTTCGACTCGGCTAAAGAGAGCCATGAAAACCAGCACACATCAACGCGTTTTAATTATAGATTTTGGCTCCCAGGTCACCCAGCTTATTGCCCGGCGTGTGCGTGAAAGCGGTGTCTATTGCGAAATCCATCCCTTTAATAAAGTGGATGAGGCCTTTTTGAGAACATATGAGCCGCAGGCCATCATACTCTCTGGAGGGCCGGCCAGCGTTCTGGCGGCGGACAGCCCGCGTGCCGACATATCTGTGTTTAGCCTCGGCGTGCCTGTTTTGGGAATTTGCTATGGCCAGCAGGTTATGATGGCGCAACTCGGCGGCAAAGTGGCGAGCGGCTCAAGCCGGGAATTTGGCCGCGCCTATATTCGTAAACATCAGGAACATGCCCTGTTTGAAGGCGTGTTTGAAACTGAAGAAGAACAGGTCTGGATGAGCCATGGGGATCATGTGGCACAGATGGCCCCCGGCTTTGATGTCATCGCGGCCTCGCCGGGTGCCCCCTATGCGGTGATTGCCGATGATTCGCGCCGTTTCTATGCCACGCAGTTTCATTTGGAAGTTGTCCATACGCCCGCCGGTCGGCAAATCCTGCGTAATTTTACCCATGATATAGCCGGTTTGGCCGGTGACTGGACGATGGCCGCCTATCGCGCAGAGGCCATTGCCAAGATACAGGCACAAGTCGGGTCAGGGCGTGTCATTTGCGGCCTGTCCGGCGGCGTCGATAGCTCTGTTACAGCGGTTTTGATCCATGAGGCGATTGGCGCTCAATTAACCTGTGTTTATGTCGATCATGGCCTGATGCGCGCGGGGGAAAGCGAGGAAGTTGTCACGCTCTTTCGCGAGCATTACAATATTCCCCTTATTCATGTCGATGCCTCGGACATGTTTATGACCGCTCTGCATGGCGTTACGGACCCGGAGGTCAAGCGCAAAACGATTGGCGGCCTGTTCATTGACGTATTTGAAGCCGAAGCGGGTAAGCTGGGCGGGGCCGAATTTCTTGCCCAAGGCACGCTTTATCCGGATGTGATTGAAAGCGTCTCGGCGCTGGGTGGGCCGTCTGTGACAATTAAATCCCATCATAATGTCGGCGGTTTGCCAGACCGTATGAATATGACACTGGTTGAGCCGTTACGGGAGCTTTTCAAGGATGAGGTTCGAGCCCTTGGCCGCGAGCTGGGTTTGCCAGCTAGTTTTGTCGGGCGTCATCCTTTTCCGGGGCCGGGCCTTGCTATCCGTATTCCCGGCGAGATTACCCGCGCCAAAGCCGACACGCTGCGTCAGGCCGACAGCCTGTATCTGGAAGAGATTCGCAAGGCCGGTCTTTATGATGAAATCTGGCAGGCTTTCAGCGTACTCCTGCCAGTCAATACGGTTGGTGTGATGGGCGATGAACGTACCTATGAAGCGGTTCTGGCGCTGAGAGCGGTGACATCCACCGATGGCATGACGGCAGATTATTACCCTTTTGAGCATGCCTTTTTGGGCCGTGTGGCAAC
>JARFRJ010000221.1 GCA_029287305.1 Hyphomonas sp.
CCGTAATACAGTCCCAATCCTGTCAAATGTGCTTTTATCTGCTGAGGGCGATCGTCTGACCATTACGGCGACCGATCTGGATGTAGAGGCTTTCGACGTCGCCATGGCCCGTATTGACCAGCCGGGTTCTGTGACGGCCCCCGCCCAAACGCTGTTTGATGTGGTCCGTAAACTTCCCTCTGGCGCAGATATAGAGCTGGAATTACAAAGTGATAATGAGCGCTTGGTCTTGCGTTCGGGACGCTCGCGCTTTGCGCTGCCAACTTTGCCGGCCTCTGATTTTATGACCTTGTCAGCCGATGCCGGCGGGGTTGAATTTGAGCTTGCCGCCGCCGATTTGAAACGGCTCATCGAAAAGACCAAATTTGCAATGTCGACAGAAGAAACCCGCTATTATCTGAACGGCATATATCTGCATATTGTAGAAAATGAAGATGCTGTTTTGCTGCGGGCGGTGGCCACAGACGGACATCGTCTGGCCTTGGCTGAAATGCACGCGCCGGCCGGCACAGAGGCCCTGCCGGGCATGATTATTCCACGTAAAACGGTCAATGAACTGCGTCGGCTTGTGGACAGTTATGACGGGGCTGTGCATATTCGCGCATCGGATTCAAAAATCACATGCCAGCTTGGCAATACACGCCTGACTTCAAAGCTGATTGAGGGTAATTTTCCTGAATATTCGCGGGTCATTCCTCTGGCCAATGAGCGCAAACTTGTGATTGATACGAAAGCATTTGAATCGGCTGTGGATCGTGTGTCCACCGTTTCAACAGAGCGCTCGCGATCCGTCAAACTGTCCCTTGATCTTGGCAAGCTTTCCGTCTCTGTCAATCATGCCGATACTGGCCATGGAAATGAAGAGATTGAAGCTGATTATACCTCAGAGGCGATGGAAGTTGGTTTTAATGCCAAATATTTATTGGAGCTTGCCAGCCAGATTGAAGCCAAAGAGGCGCATTTTCTCTTATCCGATCCGGCCTCTCCAGCTTTGGTCCTTGATCCTGAAGACGCCGCAACGCGTTATGTGCTCATGCCCTTAAGGGTGTAAAGCCTATGGCAAACATAAAGGCCTGGACGCCGGATCAATTGCCTGATCAGACCGGAAAAGTGTTTGCAATCACCGGGGCCAATAGCGGTATTGGCTATTATGCAGCCAAATATCTGGCCGGGGCCGGGGCGCACATTTTGATGCTGTGCCGCGATCCAAAACGGGCCAGCCAAGCGGCTGCGCGCATACAAGGGGCGGGGCCTGACGGCTTGGATGTGCCCAAGCTTACACTCATTCAAATGGATTTAAGCGATATTAGCTCAATCCATAAAGGCGCAGATGAGATTAAATCTCACACTGATCGGCTGGATGGGCTGATCAATAATGCCGGACTTATGATGCCGCCTAAGCGGCTTGTCACGCAAGACGGGTTTGAAGCGCAATTCGGGGTCAATCATCTCGGTCATTTTTTATTGAGTTATGCGCTTCGCGATCCTCTGAAAGCCGCCCAAGGACGTCTGATTGCGGTTTCCAGTGCCATGCACAAAGCCGGGCTGAGGCGTATTCGGTTTGAGGACCCCAATTGGCAACAAGACTATCATCCGGTTTCCGCCTATGCACAAAGCAAATTGGCCAATGCCCTATTTATTCGTACCTTTAATGAAAAATTACGTCTGGCAGGTCAAACAGAGCGCGGCTATATCTGTCATCCGGGCTATGCGGCCACTGATTTGCAGACCAAGCATACACAAGGTGTGGTCAAGCGTCTTATGGCTTTTGGCAATGCGCTGACCGCGCAATCTGCCGATCGCGGGAGTTGGCCCTCACTATTATCCGCCAGTGAGGCAACAGCGCAGCCCGGTGCCTATTATGGTCCGACGGCACTGTTTGAGATGCGCGGCCCGGTCGGTCTCTGTCAATTGGCGCGGCCAGCAAAAGATGATGTCGCCGCGCGTCAATTATGGGCTCTGTCTGAGGAGATGCTTGGGATCAAATGGGATATGTAAGGCAGGCCG
>JARFRJ010000266.1 GCA_029287305.1 Hyphomonas sp.
AAAGACCCCGGTTTAAGCGCGGATGAGAAAGATGCCGCGCTGAAAATCGCCGAGGAAAACCTCTCCCCCTTTCGTTCCCCTTGGCGCGACGGCAAAGCGGCACCGGGCGAAAACCGCCCCTATACAGTAAGATTAAGAGCCCCAGAGACAGGCAGACTTGTGATTGAAGACGAGGTACAGGGCCGGATTGACATTGGGGCAGATGAAATCGATGATCTCATCTTGCTGCGTGCCGATGGTAGCCCGACCTATATGCTGGCTGTGATTGTCGATGATCATGATATGGGCGTCACACATATCATTCGCGGCGATGATCATTTACGCAATGCTTTTCGTCAAAAGCCGATTTATGACGCGCTTGGGTGGACGGTGCCTGTATTTGCCCATTTGCCGCTTATCCATGGCCCCGATGGCGCGAAACTGTCAAAACGCCATGGCGCTTTGTCGGTCAGTGAGTATCGGAAAATGGGGTATCTGCCTGAAGCGGTGTGTAATTATCTGCTTCGCCTTGGATGGAGCCATGGGGATCAGGAAATATTCAGCCGCGAGGAAGCCGCCCGTCTGTTTACACTTAAAGCGGTCAATAAAGGCGCCGCTCGTCTGGATTTAGACAAATTGGCGGCCATGAATGCGCAATATATACGCGCCGCAGACCCGCGCCGTCTCGCCCGGATGGTTGGCGACCAGCTTGCGGCTGAGTTTCAAATATCGCCAGAGCTTTTGGAGACGATCCAACTCTCCTTGCCTGACATGGTTGACCGGGCCCACACCTTGATCGATCTGGCTCAGGCCTATCATTTTCTGGTTATACCGCGACCCATCCCAATGAATAAGCGGGCCCGCAAAATATTAAAGCCTGAAGCTCTTGACCGATTAGGCGTGATACGCCAACAGATAGGCATAATTGATGCTTGGTCATCCGATGCGTTGAAACAAGCCTTAAACACCATATCTATAGAGCAGAATGTCTCATTCGGACAAATTGGCTCCCCGCTTCGCGCGGCGCTAACCGGAGGACTGGCGGCACCAGACATTGACAAAGTCTGCGCATGGCTGGGTCGTGAAGAGTGTCTGGCACGTATAGATGATCAACTGAGTGCGACGCCTGAATAACAGGTTTGAGTAGAAGAATTGAGGGGATTATGGAAAATAAGACGAAGCTGAAAGGTACAGCCAAATTACAGATTGACAATAAAACGGTTGAATTACCAATTTATGAGGGCACCGCTGGGCCAGATGTCATCGATGTAAAAAAACTCTATGCTGAAACTGGACACTTCACCCTCGACCCTGGCTTCACCTCAACGGGCTCTTGCGAAAGCCAGATTACATTTATTGATGGCGAAAAAGGCGAATTGCTGCATCGCGGCTATCCAATTGATCAATTGGCAGAACAGGCCGATTTCATTGAGGTTTGCTATCTCCTCTATTATGGCGAATTGCCGAAACGCGACGAATCACGCGCCTTCAGACGCGCGCTCACCTATCACACCATGCTCGACTCCCAGATTGATAAATTCTTTGAAGGGTTTCGCCGCGACAGTCATCCCATGGCGATGATGGCGGGCACGGTTGGGGCCTTGTCTGCCTTCTATCCGGACGCCATGGATGTGAATGATCCAGAGCAAAGACGCCTGTCTTCCTATCGTCTGATCGCAAAAATGCCAACTTTGGCCGCCCGGGCCTATAAATATTCCATTGGTCAACCCTTTGTGTACCCCAGAAATGAATTGGGATATGCGGAAAACTTCCTGCGCATGTGTTTCTCGGTTCCGGCAGAAGATTATGTGCCGAACCCTGTCTTGACCGATGCCATGGATAAAATCTTCATTCTCCATGCCGATCATGAGCAAAATGCCTCAACCTCTACCGTTCGGCTGGCGGGCTCGTCCGGCACGCACCCTTTTGCGGCCGTATCGGCTGGTATTTCCTCACTTTGGGGACCGAGCCATGGCGGGGCCAATCAGGCCTGTCTGGAAATGCTTCAGGAAATTGGCACCGTCGATCGTATCCCGGACTATGTGCGACGGGCGAAAGATAAAAGCGATCCTTTCCGCCTGATGGGCTTTGGCCATCGTGTCTATAAGAATTTTGATCCCCGCGCGAAAGTGATGCAAAAAACTGCACGGGAGGTGCTCGACGATCTCGGCGTTAAAACCCCGCTTCTGAAAGTCGCCCAGGAGCTTGAAAAAATTGCTCTGGAAGATGAGTATTTCGTTGAGAAAAAACTCTATCCGAATGTGGATTTTTATTCCGGCATTATTCTGAACGCAATTGGCTTTCCAACCTCCATGTTTACTGTCCTGTTTGCTTTGGCGCGCACCGCTGGCTGGGTCTCACAACTCAATGAAATGAATCAAGACAAGACACAGCGGATTGGCCGCCCGCGCCAGATTTATACAGGCGCGCCCCGGCGCGATTATGTCTCTGCCGATCATCGCTAAATAAGAGCCGGTCGCAGCAAAACTAAACTGTATTGCCTTAGGGGTGCATTTGTGCAAGCGCACCAGCGCGCGCCGCTGGTCAAACGGCCCATTTTGGCTTGGACACGCTCTAAGCCAATGTGACCCGTGCGGATATGTCTTGTCTTGGACACACGCCCTTCCGCGTCGCGGTGCAAGGCTGCAAGGTGGAGAGACTGTAAGGCTGCAAGGCGGCCAAGCCACTCAAGCCAATGTCAAAAAAGTGAGCACGGTAAAGGAAACTGATGTGTTCTTGGACTGGCTTGGTGCCTGCCTCACAGTGATAAGACATATAATCAGCGATCCCTGATTTTGACGGGATATGACGCAAAAGTGTTGAAAATGCGTCATAGAAGACGCGCCGTTTCATATAATTTTAACCATGAACTTTCTGTAATCTTTTATTATTACAGAAAGTTCATGCGTACTTCCTCAGAACTCAATATATTTAAATCCAATAAAATCAACACTCTTATAGTCTCTTGCAAGCATTATAGGCCAGGTTTCTAGAGTCAGGGCAGAGCCCCCTATCGGCGCGCGCTCAAAGACACAAAGCCTCATGCCCGCTCGTCTGATCGTATAAGACAAGCTCATCAGACAGGGCAGGAGACACTTATTCAAGTGTCTGGCAGCGTCCTGACAGCTTTCTAGCAGACTATTGAGCGCTCATTTCAGCGCCGCTCACTTGCGCGGCAGAACGGTCACTCTATGCATACGGATCATAATTTAAGATCGGGGCAAGCCAGCGCTCGGCAGTGCGCATATCCCAGTTTTTACGTGCCGCATAGTCACTGACCTGATCGCGCTCTATACGGCCAACAGCAAAATACACACTTTCAGGGTGCGAGAGATAGAGCCCGGAAACGCTTGAAGCGGGATACATGGCAAAGCTGGAGGTTAACGACACCCCGATTTTCTCCTCCGCCTGCAAGAGCTTAAAAAGCGTCTCCTTTTCAGTATGGTCTGGCTGAGCTGGATAGCCGGGCGCAGGGCGAATTCCTTGATATTTTTCCTTGATAAGTTCAGCCGTGTTGAGGTTTTCTGACGCCGCATATCCCCAAAACTCACTACGCGCTTTATAATGCATATATTCGGCCATCGCCTCCGCAAAACGGTCGCCCAAAGCCTTGACCATAATCGCAGAATAATCATCCCCAGCCGCTTCAAACATGCGCGCGCGCTCCTCAACACGCGTCCCGCTTGTGACACAAAACCCACCAATATAATCCCCGCCCTCTGCGATAAAATCAGCGAGCGCAAAATTGGCTTTACCATTGGTCTTAGGCATTTGCTGGCGCAGCGTGTGGAATGTGTCACCGCTCTGGGGCAGGTAAATATCATCGCCGCGCCGCTCTGCCTGATAAAAGCCAATCACAGCTTTTGGCTGGAACCAAGCTTCCCCAATCAGGCGCTGCATCATGGCTTGTGTATCATTCCAAAGGCTTGTCGCGGCCTCACCGATAATCTCATCTTCGAGAATACGCGGATATTGCCCGGCCAGATCCCAACTGGAAAAATAAGGGGTCCAATCAATGAAGCGGGCCAGCTCTGCCAGATCAAATGTATCAATAATTTGTGGCTCATCGAGAATGCGTGGGGGTGGGGTGCGTTTTGACGGATCAACAATCAGGCGACAGTCACGCGCCTCCTCCAAAGGCAGGCGTATTTTCGGCGGACCTTTTTTGCGCGATTCACGCAAGCGTTCATGGCGCGCCTTATGTACTTTCCATAAATTTTGACGCTCATCCGGATTTAGCAAAGTGGATACCACCCCCACCGCGCGGCTAGCATCATTGACATGAATGACCGGCGCCGCGTTTAAAACGGGCTCAATCTTGACCGCCGTATGGGCCGGACTTGTCGTTGCCCCGCCAATTAGCAGGGGCTGGGTCATATTCCGGCGCTGCATTTCAGCCGCCACATAGACCATTTCATCAAGGCTTGGGGTAATCAGGCCTGACAGGCCAATCATATCGACATTTTGGGCGATAGCTTCTTCGAGAATTTTTTCTGCCGGAACCATCACACCAAGATCGATAATATCATAGCCATTACAAGCCAGCACAACCCCGACAATATTCTTACCAATATCATGCACATCCCCTTTGACGGTTGCCAGAAGGATTTTCCCGTTTGAGGTGGATTCAAGGCCGAGGCTGAGCTTTTCCTCCTCCATAAAAGGTTCCAAATGCGCCACCGCCATTTTCATCACGCGGGCTGATTTAACCACTTGCGGCAGGAACATTTTCCCCGCGCCAAACAAATCGCCGACAATATTCATTCCCGCCATAAGCGGGCCTTCAATCACATGTAGCGGGCGATCCATATTCTGGCGCGCCTCTTCAGTATCCGCGACAATAAACCTGTCTCTTATACACATCTGACGCTGCC
>JARFRJ010000282.1 GCA_029287305.1 Hyphomonas sp.
CAGGCTTATGAAAATTTGGCCAAGCGGACCGGACATGTAGGTAATAAAGCTGTCTGTATGGCCTTGATACAGGCCGAACGCTACGGGACCGCGATTGGCGGTGCTTTACGGGTCATGGCAAAGGAAAATCGTGACTTACGCCTGTCAGAGGCCGAGAAAAAAGCGGCGGCTCTGCCAGCAAAATTGACCGTTCCAATGATTGTTTTCTTCCTGCCCATTTTATTCCTCGTCATTCTGGGCCCGGCCTATATCCGCTACAAAATGAGTGACGCGGCGCAAACCGTTTAAGCCTTGAGGCGTCACCAGAAGAAGCCATAACGCTTTAAGACTGTAAGCTTGCATGCGCCAAGACAAACGCTTACACATTTACAGGCCTATGGGTACAGCTTTTGTCTGCAAGATGACTGTCATTCGGCCAGCGGAACCGACAGCGGAACGGCCAGCAACATGGGAAGCCTTGTCGGCCAAGGCAATATAAAATCATATTAAAGGATCAAACCATGCTGCCTCGTCTTATCTTACCTCTCTTATGCGCCCTGTTTTCCCTGTCCGCGACCGCACAGGAAACCGTTTTGCGGGCCGGGCATGTGTTCAACTCAGAAACGGGTACGTATATGCAGGATCAATATGTCCGCATTGAAGAGGGTGTAATTCAGGGTATTGGCCCTTGGAGTGCCTTTGACCATGATGGCACATATATAGATTTATCGGATAAATATATTCTGCCGGGGCTGATTGATGCGCATGTGCATTTGACCTCAGATGCCGGGGTGCATGGCTATAAACGCCTGACCCGCTCGCTTGCCCGGCAAGCCATAACAGGGGCCAGAAATGCCCGTCGCACCGTGGAGGCTGGCTTTACCACAATACGTAATCTGGGCGCGCCAGGCTATGCCGATATCGCCTTACGCGACGCTATTGAGGCAGGGGATATCCCCGGTCCGCGCATTATCGCCTCTGGCCCCTCCCTTGGCAGTACGGGCGGGCATTGTGACAATAATCTGTTGCCTGCAGAATATGGCCTGAAAGCCGAAGGGGTGGCAGATGGCCCCTGGGCCTTGCGGGCAAAAGTGCGCGAAGTTAGGAAATATGGGGCAAATCTTATTAAAATATGCGCTACAGGCGGCGTCCTTTCAAAGGGCACGCAAGTTGGCGCCCAACAACTGACTTTGGAAGAAATGCAGGCGATTGTCGCAGAGGCCAGACTGTCAGGCATGAAAATAGCTGCGCATGCGCATGGCAATGCCGGGATACGCACCGCTATAGAGGCGGGCGTGGACTCTGTTGAACATGCCAGTTTTATAAGTGAGGATGTGATCGCGCAGTCGATAAAAAACGGTACATATCTATCCATGGATATTTATGTCTCTGACTATATTTTATCGGAAGGCGAAAAAGCGGGCATATTGCCAGAATCGCTTGAAAAAGAGCGTGTCGTTGGCAAAATTCAAAGAGAAAATTTTCGCAAAGCCGTCAAAGCCGGGGCCAAAATCGCCTATGGCACGGATGCGGGTGTCTATCCGCACGGCGACAATGCCCGGCAAATGCACTATATGGTCAATTGGGGAATGACGCCGGCTCAGGCAATCCAAGCGGCAACCCTGCATAACGCAGACCTGCTTGGACTTTCTGATAAAATCGGCCAGATCAAACCCGGTTTTTATGCCGATATCATCGCTGTATCAACAGACCCTATCGAAGATATACAGGCCTTGGAGCGTATCGACTGGGTGATGAAAGCTGGCACTGTCTTCAAACAGGACTAGAGCCTTGAGCTGTCAGGGTAGGCGCTCATTACAAGGCTGAGATTCCCCCATCCACTTTAAGCTCGGCGCCGGTCACGAATTTGCTTTCATCTGAAGCCAGATAGACAACGGCATAGGCGATATCATCCGGCTCCCCCACCCGGCCAAGCGGGACTTGACGGGCAAGTTTAGCCAAGCCTTCCTCTTCGCCAAACATTTCTTTGATACTGTCCAATATCGGTGTGTTGATGAAGGTCGGATGGACCGAATTACAGCGAATTTTTCCGCCCGTCCGCGCGCAATGCAAGGCGATGGATTTCGACATATGCCGAACAGCCGCCTTTGCCGCATTATAGGACACATAATTATGCGATGCGATAATGCCTGCAATTGAGGAAATATTAATGATCGAGCCAAACCCGTGATCGCGCATCAGGGGAATGGCATATTTACAGCCAAGAAAAATTGAATCGACATTAACAGCCTGGACTTTGCGAAAGGCCTCATAGGTTTCTTGCTCAACTGAGCCCATTGTGCCGATCCCGGCATTATTGACCAGCACATTCAGCCCGCCCATAGCATCATGGCTCAAGGACAAAACCTCCTGCCAGCGCGCCTCATCGGTGACATCCTGATCAAAGGCAAAGGCCGTGCCCGCGCCATAGTCTTGATTAATCTCCGCCGCGACCTCTTTTGCGCCTTGGCTGTTAATGTCGGTTACCGTGACTTTCGCGCCTTCATGCGCGAGTTTGCGGGCGATGGCTTTGCCAAGGCCTTGCGCGCCACCGGTTATAAAGGCAAACTTGTTTTCAAGACGTCCCATCGTCTTTCTCCTTTTTATTTTAATCTAGCAAGCGTGAATGAGCGAGCGCAAAGTTATTTTACAATTGTCTCACCAGAGCCAGTCTCCGTCATAGGCATAGAAGGACAACGCCAAGCTGACGCTGCACGTTCAGCGACGCGAAAATTAAATATCATGAAGCGCTCTTAGCGATTGGCAGACCGTCTAAGGAAGGCTGGGATCTCCAAATCCTCATCATCAAAACTGGGCGCTTTGGGGGCGTCGACAGGCTTGGCTTCGGGGGGTTCAGGCGCAGGCGGCGCAGAGGCTACGGGCGCACTGTCTTCATTTTTACCCCAACTAAACAAGCTGCCAAAGCCTTGCGATGGCCCGCTGGACTTGCTGCGGGACGCGGGCTTCTCAGCCGGTTTGGCTGTTGCTTTGGAGGCCGCTGGGGCAGCGCGCCGGGAAACTGGTCTGGTCGGCTGCACAGAGGGTCGCTCCGGCGGCAGGGGCATATCTTCTGCTTTGACCGGGCGCGCTTCAACCGTTGCGGGTTCGGGCCTGACTGAAAGGGTTGGCGGCGGTGTATAGGTTTGATCCGGGTCCGCAGACGGTTCGGCTGCGGCATGCAAATGCCCGCCATAAGCATCCTCATGAGGCGGATCCTGATCGGGCGCAAAAGATGTTGGGGTATAATCAGCCCCTTTAGGTGTTTCGGCCCGCATATGCTTATCCGTGATATCGGGCTTTTGCTCTGTGATGACAATCGGCGCGACATAATCATTCGGCGCTGGGGCAGGGTCCTCAGCTTTCACCTCAGCTTGATAGGCCTCAGAATCAAGCCCGGCGGCGACAACTGAAATACGGATTTTCCCGTCCAATGTCTCATCAAAATTGGACCCAACAATGACATTGGCATCTGCGGCCACTTCAGAGCGTATCTCATTGGCCGCTTCATCCAGTTCAAACAGGGTCATATCATATCCCCCGATCACATTTATCAGCACACCGCGCGCGCCTTTTAAAGAGACATCATCCAGCAGGGGATTATCAATGGCCGCTCTGGCTGCGGCTAGGGCACGGCCCTCGCCTTCGGCCTCGCCCATGCCCATCATCGCGGTGCCCATGCCGGACATGACCGCGCAAACATCGGCAAAATCAAGATTGATCAGACCGGGCATCACCATCAGATCCGTAATTCCGCGGACGCCGGAGTACAGAACATCATCGACCATGCGGAACGCTTCAGAAAAGGGTGTGCGCTCATTCGCCAGACGGAAAAGATTCTGATTGGGCACAACAATCAGCGTATCGACATATTTGCGTAATTCCGCGAGGCCATTATTGGCCACTTCCATGCGCCGGGCATGCTCAAAACCAAAAGGCTTGGTGGTTACACCGACGGTTAATATGCCTTTTTCTTTCGCAATACGCGCGACAATAGGCGCGCCGCCTGTACCGGTTCCCCCGCCCATACCGGCGGCGATGAAGACCATATTGGCCCCTTCTAGGGATTTGGATATTTCTTCAATCGATTCTTCGGCCGCTTCTGCGCCAACTTCCGGACGCGCGCCGGCTCCCAGACCCGAAGTGGTCTGCGGCCCCAACTGAATGCACAATTCCGCTTTCGAGCGGGCCAAAGCCTGCGCATCGGTATTGGCGGCCACAAACTCAACGCCTTGAAGTTGAAGCTCAATCATATTGTCAACCGCATTGCAGCCTGCACCGCCAATGCCAAAAACAATGATTTTGGGTCTAAGATCGGCGAGGTTCATATGATTATCCTTCATTCAGCCTAAATGATTCTATCATCACAATGGGATAATGTGTAGGCCTGCAAGGGAGGGAATATACAAGTTTCTCAAATTGGCTCATAAATTTTCACGCATCCAGGCATAGATTTTCGCCAAACGACCAGATTTTTGGCTCATAGCTGAGAAAAACTGGGTCTTGTTTTCGCTCGATTTCTCATCTAGGAGGCTTAATCCATAACTCAGCAACCCTGCTGCGGTCGTATAGGCGGGGCTCATATAAGTCTCGCCCATTCGGGCCGCGGCGACGGGTTGACCAAGGCGCAACTTCAAGCCCAGAAGCTGGCTGGCAAGGTCCAAACTGCCCGGTAATTGACTGGCTCCGCCAGTTAAGACACCGCGATGGGGCAGGATCGCCTTTACTGCCCCGGCTTGTAATCGCTCGGCCACAAGTTCAAATACTG
>JARFRJ010000345.1 GCA_029287305.1 Hyphomonas sp.
GCCAAGCCCTGTACCATTCTGGCGTGTTGTCACATAGGGCTCTAAAAGCTGCGAACGAGTATCTTCTGGGAAGCCTGGCCCATTATCACAAATAGTCAATCGGATCGTGTTTGCCTCAGCGATCACGTCAATTTCAATCCGTCCCTGAATCTCATCTTCTATCGGATGAGATTCTATGGATTCAGCGGCATTTTTGATCAGATTCAGGAAGGCCTGACCCAGTAAACGTTCATCGCCATAATAAATCAGATCACGGACACGCGTCTTCAGGTCAAACCGAATATCCGGTGAAACAACTTTCTGACTGAACACAGTATCTTCCAGCAAGCTGATTAAATTGAAAGGGCGAATATCCGGCTTCGGCAAACGGGCAAAGCTTGAAAACTCATTGACCATATGACCGATATCGGTCACTTTTCGCTTAATTGTTTCAAGGCTTTGCTCAAACACTTTATCATCATCTGGAATTTGATCGCGATACCGACGATGTAAGCGTTCTGCAGCCAATTGGATCGGGGTTAAGGGATTGCGAATTTCATGTGCGACCCGACGGGCAACATCCCGCCAAGCCATATGTCGCTGCGCGCTGACCATTCGCGTGGCATCATCAAAGGTCAACACACAGCCCGCCTGCGCATCGGCGACCGTGCGCAAGCGCATATGGCGGGTTTCCCCATGGCGTTTGATCTCCAATGAGATATCGCTTGCCAAATCAGCCTCTATAGCTTTTTGCGCATAGGGTTCAAATTCCGGCAAGACATCCCCCAATAGCGCGCCTTGCAAGTCCACCTGCTCAATCAGAGCTTCAGCAGACGCATTGGCAAGGGTAATGCGCATGTCAGAATCTGTACGTATCACTCCTGCACTAACTTGCGATAATAATGTCTCCAGAAACTGGCGACGGCCTTCAGCCTCTCCTTGCGAGGTGATAAGGGCGCTGCGCTGGCTCGCCAATTGCGCAATCATAGTATTGAAAGACTGGGTCAAACGGTCAACTTCATCATCCGTTCCGGGCAAAGCCACTTGCGTCGTTAAATCGCCCGCCTTGACCTCTTCAGCCGCTTTCGACAGACGTATCAGCGGGCGGACAATCTGATTGCCCGTTTCCAGCCCCAACCGCCCGAACAGGAGCAAAGCTAGGGCAAGAATTTGCACATAACCTATTGCAAACAGCGCTTGCAGAGAGGTGCTAGAGGCTTCGGCCTGACGATAATCCAGCACGGATTGCTCGGCTTGTCTGAGGCGCGCAAAAGCCTCGGCATTGACCTCGCCGACCAGATATAAATAGGCCCAGTCCGGATAGTCCAGCTTAATAAGGGAGGTTACGACACTCGCCTGTTCATAAAGCGTTTGGGCGACAAGTCCTAAATCAGCCTCTATCTGGGCGTCTGCCATGGGGGGATTATACGGCAAGGGCGCAGGAAAATAGCCCGTCACTTTGGCCTCACCTTGCCGGGTTACAATATAGGCTGCGCGAAAGCCGAAAATAAGCGCCTGACGGCCAAGATATTCTTCATAAAGTGTTTGATTATTGGTGAGACCTGCGGCTGTATCTTGAAAGTTAAGACGAAGGGCGACCTGACGCGTGCGCTCCTCAATGCCCAGGCTGATCTCATCCACATTAGTTTTGGCCAGGCTGGCCGTCTCTTCAACAATGGTTCCAACACGTGTGCCGAACCAAGTATTGAGGTCACGATAGATCGTGCCCCCCAAAGAGGCCGCGACAATACTTGTTGGTAAAATGGAGGAGAGACATATCAGTAATAGAAACCGGCTGACCAAGCGCCGTTTCACCTGATGATCGCGGTCTATCTGCAAATCCCGATAGCGACGGATAAAAAGCACCGCCAAAACCACAATCAAAAGCGTATTGATCAGAAATACCCAGCGGATCGCGCCTTCAAAAGGCCGCAAGGGATCTAGGTTGGAGACTGCAAAAAAGGTGACATAGGCTGATATGACAGCCGCCAGTGTAAAAACGATCTGAAACAGATTTTTACTGATGAGTTGTAGCATAGACATGCGCTTTTGAATCAAAATAGGCCCATACAGTAACCAATGTGTCTCAATAGCAACACTTGTGTGTTTTTGCAACTATCCTCTTTACTCCGCCCCGTCTGCGTTCAGATCCAGCGCACTCATCTTGGTTCTGAGCGTATTGCGGTTCAAACCGAGTATTGAGGCCGCGCGTACTTTATTTCCACCCGTAACGGATAAAGCCAGTTTGATCAGCGGGCGTTCTAAATGATCAATCGTGTTCTGATAGATGCGATGCTCTTCGCCCGGCGTCGCCGCCATTAAATGTGGCATGACATAGCGGGCGAGAATTTGCTCAAACTCAAACTCAACCCCCTCCGCTTTAATCGCCGGGGCGTTTAAATCCCCATGCATAGCGGCTTTGACATCCTTGCCCAAAATAACTGGCGCTGGAATGAGCGCACACAAACGGGCCAGCATGTTTTCCAGCTCTCGCACATTGCCCGGCCATTGATAGGCCATAAAAATATCAATCGCACTCTGGTCCAATTTTTTCTCAGCCAGACCCTGATCCCGCGCCTTGATCAAAAAGGCATGAGCAAGGTCTGGTATATCCTCTTTGCGGGACCGCAGGGACGGCAAGGTTAGGCGCACCACATTCAGCTTATAGAACAAATCTTGACGGAAATCACCGTCGCGGACTTTCTGATCAAGATCATGACTGGTGGACACAATAAATCTTGCCCCTGGCATCTGCCGCATCGCCTGCATCAGTTGGGCTTGGGCTGAAAGCGATAAATAGGCCACTTCATCAACATAAATCGTTGTCTGGGCAGCCCGTTTTGTATCTTGCACAAGGGTTTTGAAATCCTGACCCGTCAGGGCGTCCATATCCAGAACGATAAAGGGGTGCGCGCTATACTGACCCAAATCATGAATGGCCCGTGCGGTCAGCTCTTTCCCCGTGCCCACCTCCCCTTCCAATAGCACATTGAGCGGCGTATTCATGACGCGTGAAACGACGCGGTATATTTCCTGCATCGTCCCGGAGCGACCGATAAGAGGTAAAACAGCATTCTTTTCAGCTTGCCGGGTCTCACGATCAATACGCGAATAAGAATTAGCCGGGCTCTTCAGAGCGCGGCTAACCATATCGACCAAAACTTCGATATCAAAAGGCTTTGGCAGATAATCAAAGGCGCCATGCTCG
>JARFRJ010000485.1 GCA_029287305.1 Hyphomonas sp.
TCAGGAGGTCTTTATGGCGAAGGAAAAGTTTAAGCGTAACAAGCCGCATGTAAATATCGGCACGATTGGACATGTTGATCATGGCAAGACGACGCTAACGGCGGCGATTACGATGACACTGGCGAGTGTAACGGGCGGCACTGCCAGCTCCTATGAGGATATTGACAGCGCGCCAGAAGAGAAGGCCCGCGGGATCACCATCAATACGGCGCATGTTGAATATGAGACGGAAAACCGTCACTATGCGCATGTCGATTGTCCGGGCCATGCTGACTATGTGAAGAATATGATCACCGGTGCAGCGCAAATGGATGGTGGCATTCTGGTTGTGAATGCGGCGGATGGCCCAATGCCGCAGACGCGCGAGCATATCTTGCTGGCCCGTCAGGTTGGCGTTCCGGCGCTGGTGGTGTTCCTCAATAAGGTCGATCAGGTCGATGATGAGGAATTGCTGGAACTGGTCGAGATGGAAGTGCGTGAACTGCTCAGCTCCTATGATTTCCCGGGCGATGATATTCCGATTGTGGCTGGCTCTGCTCTGGCAGCTGTTGAGGGGCGCGATGATGAGATCGGCAAGGACAAGGTTCTGGAATTGATGGCGGCTGTGGATGAGTATATCCCGACCCCGGATCGTCCGATTGATCAGCCCTTCCTGATGCCTGTGGAAGATGTGTTTTCCATTCCGGGCCGGGGGACAGTGGTCACGGGCCGGGTTGAGACCGGTATTGTCAAGGTTGGCGATGAGATTGAGATTGTCGGTATTCGCGATACGAAGAAGACGACGTGTACGGGTGTTGAAATGTTCCGCAAGCTGCTTGACCAGGGTCAGGCCGGGGACAATATCGGCGCTCTGATCCGCGGTGTTGAGCGCGATGGCGTTGAGCGGGGTCAGGTGATTTGTAAGCCGGGCTCGATCACGCCGCACACGACATTTGAGGCGGAAGCGTATATTTTGACCAAGGAAGAGGGCGGACGCCACACCCCGTTCTTCACCAATTATCGGCCACAATTCTATTTCCGCACGACGGATGTGACCGGTGTTGTCAGCTTGCCGGAAGGCAAGGAGATGGTTCTGCCGGGCGATAATCTGAAATTCACCGTTGAGCTGATCCAGCCCATTGCGATGGATCAGGGCCTGCGCTTTGCGATCCGTGAGGGCGGACGTACCGTCGGCGCGGGCGTTGTCTCCTCAATCGTCAGCTAAACACGGTTAGGCAAGTACGGGCAGGTGGATAGGGGCCCCGTCTCAACAAGACGGGGTGTCCCATATATCACCGGGTCAGAAATGACGATTGATGGCGGGCTTCTGGCGGGGTCTGCTGCAAGCCCGGCTTGAGAGCCCTTAAGCCGCGCTCATGAGGCTGTCAAAAAGCGCAAGGCCATCTGCGCCGCCTTCATGGCCGCCAATAGCACGTTCGGGATGCGGCATCATGCCAAGCACGCGGCCATTGGCGCTGTAAATGCCAGCAATATCGCGCGCCGATCCATTCGGATTGCCAATATAGCGCATAGCTATGCGCCCTTCGGTTTGCAGCCTGTCCAATGTCTCTTCAGGCGCAATATAGTTCCCATCATGATGGGCGATGGGCAGAGTGATCGTCTGCCTGGTGCCATAAGCACTGGTAAAGCTGGTATTTTGGCTTTCAAGGCGCAAAGCCTGATGCTTACAGACGAAATTCAGCGAGGCATTGCGGATCAGGGCGCCCGGCAAAAGGCCAGTTTCCGTCAGGATTTGAAAACCATTGCAAATACCAAGAATATAGCCGCCGCGGGCGGCATGGGCTTTCAGGCTCTCTATAATTGGGGAATTAGCGGCCATAGCCCCGCAGCGCAGATAATCACCATAAGAAAATCCGCCGGGCAGGACCACCAGATCAATGCCCTCAGGCAGGTCATTATCCTTATGCCAAATCATGGCCGGGGATTTATCAAAAGCTTTTTCAAGCGCAACTTTGACATCGCGGTCACAATTGGAGCCGGGGAAGACGATAATCGCAGCGTTCATAATATACTCTAAGCCTGAGTCGGCTATATTTTGGAAGAGGTAGAAATTTGTTGAAGAGGGCTCATTTTATGGGCCTGTTTTTCCTCTGTGACTGGCCTGTCTGTCTGGCTCGCTCGCGCGCTCGCTGTCTGGCGTGGCTCATTCAGCCAAAACCTCAAAGCGATAGGCCTCAATCACCGTATTGGCCAAAAGACGTTCACACATTTCTGTAATGCGGGATTTGGCAGTGGTTTCATCCTCGCTTGGCTTCAGGTCTAGCGTAATGACCTTGCCAATGCGCACATCCTGAACCTCCTCATATCCCATACGTCCGAGGGTTTCACCCACAGCTTTACCTTGCGGGTCCAGCACCCCTGATTTTAATTCAACATGAATGATGGCCTTCACTTATTTGGCTCCTTTAAAGTCAACAATTTCAGCGCCAAGCCCGGGCTGCTTGATAATGCCGAGCCGCCTAGCCACTTCCGCATACGCCTCCGTGACCCCGCCAAGATCGCGGCGGAAACGGTCTTTATCAAGCTTTTCCTGAGTGTCAAAATCCCAGAGGCGGCAACTGTCCGGGCTGATCTCATCGGCGAGCAAAACGCGCATGTGATCGCTCTCATAATCGCGGCCAAATTCCAGCTTGAAATCAACCAGGCGAATGCGCACCGCAGCAAACATACCTGAGAGAAAATCATTCACGCGCAGCGCCATGGAAACCATATCTTCCATTTCTGGCTGGCTGGCCCAGCCAAAGGC
>JARFRJ010000521.1 GCA_029287305.1 Hyphomonas sp.
ATGATTTTGATACCAATAAGCCTTTAATGTATGGGTATTATTATGATCTACTCTCTAAGAATGCATTTGGGACGTATCGCGAACTTATTGAAGATGTGACCTATTCACCAGCCATGGCAAAATATCTGACCTATTTCAAAAACAGGAAGGGAGACCCTGACACAGGGCGTATGCCAGATGAAAATTATGCCCGCGAAATTATGCAGCTCTTCACCATTGGCCTCATTAAGTTGAATATGGACGGTACGCCGGTTCTTGACGCGTATGGTAAGGAAATTCCATTGTATACGAATGAGGATATTATTCAGCTCGCCAAAGTCTTTACGGGCTTCGCCTTCAAAAGCGACTGGAAATCGGGATTACGTGACAATAGAAATGATCCAAACGCCGATAAGTATGATGATTATTATAAGCCGTTAAAAATATATAGAGACTACACCTCTGAGCAGGTAGGGTTTCCCATTCTCGGGACAACGATTTGCACAAGCGGACATAATGGTGATCCTTGTGTTGAGGAAGCCCTTGACTTGCTGCTTGAGCAGGATAGCGTCGCCCCCTTCATTGCGCGCCAATTGATCCAGCGTTTCACCGAAAGCAGCCCGCCGCCAGATTATGTAGAACGGGTGGCTACAGCCTTTGAAGATGGTTACTATACAACACCGTCCGGCGTCACGCTTGGCAGTGGTGACCCTACGTGTCTGAAAGCCACCATTGCGGCTATCCTGCTGGATGAACGTGTGCATAATCCTCCCAGTTACTATGCCGACACTACGCCCTTCTATGGCAAAATCCGTGAACCGATCCTGCGCTTTGCGCACTGGGCTCGGGCTTCGAAAGCGAGCAATGTCGAGGCTGAAAAAACATATGTTATTTCTCAGCTTAAAAATACGACAGAGGCTTCTGACAAGCTGGGTCAGCAGCCTTTGAAGGCAAGTTCTGTGTTTAACTTCTATAGACCAGGCTTTATGGCCCCGGGAACGGAAAGTGCTCAGAATATGCTGACAACGCCAGAGCTTCAACTGTCAAATGAAAATACAGCACGTGGATATGCCAACTTCATGGCCGATTTTGTCTATGAAAACATTGGTCCTATGTATGTCGGTAATAATTCGGGTAATGAACGCTTGGATATTTTCAACATCGATTATTCCTATTTGGAAGAGGTGGCGGATGATATCAACCAATTAGTTTATAGAGCTGATTTGACGCTTACAGGTGGCATGCTTTCTGAATCAGAAAAGACCGCAATTAAGGGCATTCTTAGTAAGCTAACTCTTACAGGGACGGAAGACGTTGTTAAAGAGGGGTATGAACCGGAGGCAGCGGCTCTAGAAGCGGCGAAGGCTGATGTCTTTGATGCACAAAAACGCGTTCCACTAGTCATTCTACTAATAACAACATCTGCAAGCTATGGTTTGGCACAATAAAAGGGGCCTATGATGAGTTATAATATAAATCGCAGAAAATTTCTTTCTACATCCGCTATTGGTTTGGCCGGGGCGTCAGGCATGTTGGGGCAAATGGTTCAAAATAAAGCCTGGGCGGCTGATAAAACTGGATATAAAGCCTTGGTTCTTATCTTCCTAGCCGGGGGCATGGATCATGCCGATACAATTCTTCCAACAGATCAAACCTCTTATGATAAATTGCGGGCTATCCGGACAGAGCTTTTTGACAGTCATTATAAAGTGGATAGGGTAGCCTCGCCGCGAAAGATAGACAATATTCCACAAATAAATCCTTCAAATATAGAGAATTATAAAATACGCGACACCAACGGGAACCTCCTTTACGATAGGAGTTTTGGTTTGCCCCCGGCTTTCAAGGACTCCACTTTTGGTAACGGCATTTATGAAATGTTTGAAGCTGGGGAAGCCGCGATAATTGGCAATGTTGGGCCGCTTTTGGAGCCCGCTGATAGAAGCAATTATGAGACCTTCAATGTGCCTACCCCGCCGCGTCTGTTTTCGCATAATGATCAGGAATCAACTTGGATGTCTTTAGGGACTGAGGGCACAGTTGCAGGTTGGGGAGGCAAATTTGCCGATGCCATTCTCGATGATGTTAACGATGATTCTATTGATCCAGCCTTTATCACGATTACATCAGGCAATAATGATGTTTTTCTGGCCGCGCGGAGCGCACAGCAATTTCGCACGCAAGAGCCCAATGCAACCGGTTTGAAAATTTTGGAGACAAGGCGGCTCATCGGACAAAAAACTTATTTTGATCGGGTTACGGGCAAATATGATACTGTACGTGAAGCTGTCTCTTATACACATCTGACGCTGCCGACGATCCAACTCTAGTGTAGTTGACGGTGGGGGGCGTGGGAGTGTATGTGGGGG
>JARFRJ010000011.1 GCA_029287305.1 Hyphomonas sp.
AATATAACCCATGAAAAATGCATGACCCTTGTGAAAAAAAGGCCCGCATCTTATGGCAAACATCAGCTTGAATCTGTATATACCAATTATGTCTTCAGCGGGGCGTTTACCAGCAGGGCCAAGACAGTCTACCATAGTCAAGATATAGATCGAGATATAGATTAAGAGAGAAATAGAGGTTGGTTGTGAGCATAGCTGAGAAATCATCTCACCCTTTTGAGGATGTCCGCGCTTTGGCCTTGCGGCCGGTCGAGCCAGATCAGACCTCTGCCGATTGGGTGCATCAAAAATCTCTGTCCTTTGGGCGCGCAGGTGATTTTGGACGTTTGGGGGAAGCCGCCTCTTGGCTTGCCGCTTGGCAGCGCCGCGCACCGCCGCGGATTGAAAAGCCAACTCTTGTCATGTTTGCCGGGGCCCATGGCTTGGCTGAAAATGGCCTGTCCATGGCGACATCGGATGGCATTAAAGCGCATATTGACGCTTTGAATTCAGGGACAGCCCCGCTGTCTGCGATTGCAACTTTAGCGGGCGCTGAAATTCGGATTATGGAACTGGCTCTTTCTGTTCCAACGAAAAATATAGCAGAAGCGCCCGCGATGACGGAAAAAGAGTGCGCGGCGACCATTGCCTATGGGTTTGAAGCTTTGGCTGGTGGACCGGATATTATCGCGCTTGGCGTGAGCGGGGCCGGGATCGGCACCGCAGCGGCGGCTGTTGCCTGTGCGCTTTATGGGGGCAGTGCGGAATACTGGGTGCGCCCCAGCCCTGATGTGCCCGAAACGATTACGCAAAAGCGCATAGAGCTCGTCAATGCGGCGTTGAAACACCATCGCGGGCATATTGGCGACCCCCTAGAGGCTTTGGCGCGCCTTGGCGGGCGCGAACTGGCCGCCTGTGTGGGAGCAATCCTCGCAGCGCGCATAGAAAGCGTACCTATATTGCTGGATGGATTTGCAACCACGGTTGCCGCAGCGATTGTCCATACTCTCAATCCGCAGGCGATCCAACATGTCTGGGCCTCGCATGAGACCCGCCGACCGGCCCATTCAGCGATATTGGAGCGGATAGGCCTCAAACCCCTTCTTGATCTGGAATTTCAGACCGGGGGCGGGCTTGGCTCAACCGCCGCGATCAGCCTGCTGCGTACGGCGTGCGCCCCTTTTATGGCCGAGCCGGAACCGTCTTGAGCAGGCTGAGGCGCTGCAAAGAAAGCTAGGGCGCAACCCGGCTTTTCTGGTGAATATATTATACCCCCGCATATCTGCACGCCTATTTATAGGTTTTTGCACTTAAAGCCTCAGCGAGGCTGACCTTGGCACTGCCTCGGGCCTTGGGTTGCGGCTGATGCGGGGCCGGCGCCCAGCCGGACAGATATATAATATCGAAGCTGGCCCTTACTTTGCCATCGGGATCGGCATAATCGCGCTGATAAATCTGCGCCATGCGCATCAATATTCGCCGTGAGAGGCCGCGCGCGGACGGTTGAGCAAAGGCGGCACGCTCGCCCATACCGCCCAAATCCCGTAGCAAGTCAAAAGGCGTTTGATAGCGTACGGTCAATCTATCCTTATCGACCACAGGCAGAGCAAAGCCTGCCCGCTGCATAAGCCCGGCCATATCCTGTAAGCTGGCAAAGGGCGAGACACGCGCGGCGACCCCGCCTGTCAGCTCGCTTTCCGCTTCCATCAGACTGGCCCGCAATTCATGCAATGTGGCTTCGCCAAAAAAGGCTGCCAGAAAAAGCCCGTCCGGTTTCAGGATACGCCGTATCTGTATTAGAGTGCCGAGCAGATCATTCACCCAATGCAGCGACAAGGCGCTCGCCACCAGGTCAAAGCTTTGCTCGTGAAACGGCAAATGCGCCTCATCAACCTGCTGGGTTGGCACCCCTCTGTCTCTTGCCAAATCCAGCATAGCGGGAGCAATATCGCTTGCCAACACGCTGTCGCAGCCCACGCGTTTGGATATATTTTCTGCCAGCACACCATGATGACATCCAAGGTCCAGACAGCGCGCAAAGCGATGGGAGGTATCATCCAGACGCTCCAAAAGCGCGTTTGACACTCTCGATTTCAGGAAATCATAATCACTGAAATTAAGGGCGGCGCGTGTCCGATGTTTGATCAAACGCTGGCGATCGAATAGGATGGGGATAGACGTTCTGGACATATCACAGATTATGCATCCTTTTCTCCTTCGCGCAAAGCAGATACAAGACCAAGCCTTGAATATGATTTGGCCTGTGCGCTCGCTTGTTTCCGGCAAGCCCAGTGGCGGGGTTCTGTCTGTGGAAGATTTCACCCGCCTCACCTTCATTACCGGCGCGATGTGCCAAAAATGCGGGACGCCGCAAGAGCTGGACCTTGGCCCCGATATGCTGTGTGCGGCCTGTATCGCCCGCCCGCCCGTCTGGGCGTCTGCGCGCGCGGCTCTGATCTATGATGATATTTCCCGCATTCCGATTTTGGGCTTGAAATGGGCTGGGCACCGTCACGGCCTGAAAACTATGGCGGGGTGGATGGTGGGCGCTGGCTATGACAGTTTGGCGCAGACAGATTATATTGTGCCTGTTCCCCTGCATTATCGCCGTCTTGTTCGGCGGGGATTTAATCAGGCCGGTTGGCTGGCCGGGGCCATTGCCCACCTGTCAGGCCGTCCGGTCAAACAGGCCGGACTGATCCGTAAACGCGCCACAAAAAGCCAATCCGGTCTGAGTGCCCGGCAGCGAAAGCGCAATCTGGTCAGGGCTTTTGAGGTTCGTCCCTCTCACAAAACCATATTTGAGGGGAAGACTATT
>JARFRJ010000015.1 GCA_029287305.1 Hyphomonas sp.
TCATAATAATAAGACTCCCAAAATATGACGCTTTATGCCATTTAATGCCACAAGGATTGAAGCTGAAAAGAAGCGATTAATTTTATTAACATGGTCACTCTAATAAAAAAGTCTGAACAAACCCGTTTACATCGTCATCCGGAAAAAAGAAACCGTCCGGACACACCCGTTTTGAGAAAACCGGATTGGATACGCGTCAAGGCACCGGTGAGCGCGCAATATGCAGAAACGCGCAAGCTTCTGAAGTCGAAGAATCTGGTGACGGTTTGTGAAGAGGCCGGCTGCCCGAATATTGGCGAATGCTGGACGAAAAAGCATGCGACAATGATGATTATGGGGGAGGTGTGCACACGTGCCTGCGCTTTTTGCAATGTTGCAACGGGACGCCCGCCTGAAGGGCTGGACGCCGATGAACCCAGACGTGTGGCTGAAGCCGTGGCGGTCATGGGGCTCGCCCATGTCGTGATTACAAGCGTTGACCGGGATGATCTGGAAGATGGCGGGGCGATGCATTTTGTCCGCACGATCGAAGCGATTCGGGCGGCCAGCCCGGCGACGACAATCGAAATTCTAACCCCGGATTTCCTGCGTAAGAATGGCGCCGAGGCCCATGTCATTGACGCCAAACCGGACGTGTTCAACCATAATCTTGAGACAGTCCCGCGCCTCTATCTCTCCATTCGTCCGGGCGCACGCTATTATCACTCCTTGCGCTTGCTGGAAAAAGTGAAGGATCGCGACCCGTCCCAATTCACAAAATCTGGCCTGATGGTCGGACTTGGGGAAAGCCGTGAGGAGATTATGCAAGTTATGGATGATATGCGCTCAGCCGGGGTAGACTTTCTCACCATCGGTCAATATCTACAGCCGAGCCGTAAGCACGCGCCGATTGATCGCTATGTTGAGCCAGCCGAGTTTGCCTCTTATGAGACGATTGCCCGCTCAAAAGGTTTCCTTATGGTGTCCGCTTCACCTTTGACCCGCTCTAGCTATCATGCCGGGGAGGATTTTGCCAAATTGCGAGACGCTAGAGCGTCTCAATTGGCGTCCCGTCTTGCCCCAATGGCGTAAGCCTAAGCCTACATATATAAACAGAATATGCCCCAGCACAGTTTGCATCGTACGCTGCCCTATATGCCGGATCAAATGTTTGATCTTGTCGCCGATATTCGCCGATATCCGGAATTTATCAAATGGGTAAAAGCTCTGCGCGTTTCCAAGTCAAACGAAAAAGCGGGTATTCAAACCAGTCTCGCAGAAGCCTTGGTCGCCTTTAAAGGCCTGTCAGAAACATTTTCCACACAGGTCAAAGCCGATCGCCAGACGAGACAGATTGATGTCACTTATGTGCATGGCCCGTTTAAAAGACTGGTCAATAAATGGTCCTTTGAAGCCTTCGGCACGGGCCATAGCCGGATCCACTTCTTTGTCGATTATGAGTTTGACAATTTTGTCTTGCGGGCGCTGGCCAGAGCCAATCAGGACATGGCGATGCGGAAAATTATGTCAAGTTTCGTCACAGAAGCGCATCGCCGCTATGAGACCAAGCCGGACACGCTCTAAACAGCCGGTTCACTGTAAGAGGCTTCAATTTGCAATCTGTCTTTGCAGCAGGCCCAAGGCGGCATAAATCGTTTCCTCGCGCACGGCGCTGCGGCCAATATCACCAAATTGATAAACCTCATGCAGAATGGCCCGGTTTTCACGGGCGCAGGCAATATGAACCGTGCCAACCGGTTTCATAGCCGTACCCCCGCCAGGCCCTGCAATGCCGGTAATCGACACGCTGATATTGGCACGGCTGGCTTCTAGCGCGCCTTCTGCCATAGATCGGGCGACCGCTTCGGAGACTGCACCAAAATCGGCTAATAGATCGCCCGGTACGCCGAGCACATCCTTTTTGGCATGGTTGGAATAGGTGACATAGCCGCGATCAAAAATATCAGAGGAGCCGGCCAGATCGGTCAAAAGCCCGGCCAGTAATCCGCCAGTACAGCTTTCTGCCGTGACAATCCGCAAACGTTTCTGGCGCGCATCATCGCTAACAAGCAAAGCAAGATTAATAAGGCGATCTGAAAACATGGGACGAGACTTTCTTTAAAAGAGGTATGAAACTTTAAATAGGCATCATCATCACACTGGCCTGACAGGCGATACCTTCTTGTCGGCCTGTAAACCCAAGCTTTTCGGTTGTCGTCGCTTTAATACTGACCGCAGAAATAGGCAGGCTTAAAACTTGCGCGGTATGGGTGCGCATGGCCTCTCGCGCAGGTTTGATTTTGGGCGCTTCACAAATCAGGGTGATATCGAGATTGGCGATAGCATATCCCGCTTGCAGAGCTAGGTCTTGCGCATGGGTTAGAAATATCTGGCTGTCGGCATTTTTCCATGTCGGGTCTGCGGGATCGAAATGATCCCCTATATCGCCAAGCGCTAAGGCCCCCAATATAGCATCGGTCAAAGCATGCCAGGCCACATCCGCATCTGAATGCCCAACAAGGCCATGTGTATGGGGCAGATGCACGCCGCATAAATGCACCCCATCGCCCGGGCCGAAGGCATGGACATCATACCCAGTTCCAATACGGGGCATAGGCGGTGAGGCGGCGTCCTTGCATAATAAAGCTTCAACCATAGTGAAATCTTCCCGATAGGTAATTTTAGTCAATCGCGCATCGCCCGGGATTAAATGTACACTTTGTCCGCTCTCCTGAATAGCGGCCAAATCATCGACCCAAAGCCGCTCATCCTGTTTCAGCGCCTCTTGTATCATCTGCAATCGGAAAACCTGCGGCGTCTGCACGCGCCTTAAAGGATCGCGCTCAACACTGCGCGGTATCCCTGTGGAGATGTCCTTTAGCGCATCACTGATCGGTAAAGCGGGGGCGCAAGCATCGCAGTCCTGTAATTCATGCAAAAGAGCGCTAATAATGTCAGGCGAAAGGCCCGGACGGGCCGCATCATGGATCAAAACCGGAATATCTGGTGGCCCCTTGATCGCGCCAAGGCCTTTTTGCACGCTGAGCGTGCGGTGTGATCCGCCGGAGACAATTTGCACCTTTGGCGTATCCGGAAGATCGAGAAAGGCCTGAAAATCAGCTATATCCATCTCGGCAGGTTTGACGAGGATGATTTGATCTATGTCTTTATGGCCTGCAAATGCGTCCACACTCCATTGCAGAACCGATTTACCTAGCAGAGACTGAAATTGTTTTGGGACAGGATTATCAGAACCTGTACGGGCCCGATGGCCCGCACCTGCGGCAAGGATCAAGGCAGCAGCTTTGCTCATAGGCCACTCTTAATCTGTTGCGAGACAGGCGACCAGTAAAAATTTTACTCGTCTTCGCCACTATTTTGCCTATAATTAGGGCAAGGCTATGAAATCGAAACAGGCGGGCATGCAAAATTGACTGGATTCACAGCATATAAAACTTGGCTTGCCCCAATGTCGGGCATTACCGATGCGCCGTTTCGTAGACAGGCGACCGCCTATGGTGCGCCTTATGTTGTTTCTGAAATGGCGGCCAGCGAAGCCTTTTTGGAGCGCCGCCTAGATGTTGTCCGGCGGACACAGCCACATGCTGGAGCGACGCCCTGGATTGTCCAAATTGTTGGGCGATGCCCTGGCTCCATGCAGGCCGCCGCGCGCGAGCTTGCCCGGTCCGGCGTTGATTTGATTGATATCAATATGGGGTGTCCGGCACGCAAAGTTACCAAAGGCCTGTCGGGTTCTGCCCTGATGCGCGAGCCGGATTTGGCCAAAGAGATTATTCACGCTGTGGCCGAAGGGGCCGGGCGCGTGCCGGTATCTCTAAAAATGCGTCTTGGATGGGATGAGCATTTGATGAATGCCCCTGAACTGGGTCAGACAGCGCAGGCGGCAGGCGTGATCCATCTCACCATACATGGCCGCACACGCTGTCAATTCTATAAGGGCCGCGCGGATTGGCGTCGTATTCGCGATACTGTCGAAGCGGTCCACATACCCGTGATTGCCAATGGGGATATTGCCAGCGCCAAGGATGCTAAACGGGCGCTTGCCCTGTCTGGGGCGGCGGGCGTGATGATTGGCCGGGCAGCGCTTGGGCAGCCTTGGCGTGTCGCTGAGATTGAAGCGGCCTTGCAAGGCCGGGTCTATACACCGCCTGATTTGGCCACGCGCCTTGAGGGGCTTATTCAGCATATTCAGGATTCGCTTGATCTTTATGGCGCGTCTATGGGTTTACGCATTGCCCGCAAACATATTGCGGCCCATTTGGCCAGCGATCTTACACATATCGCGCCTGCACTATGGCGCGCCGCACAAAAAGAGCTCTGTCGTTTAGAGGAGCCGAGCGAAGTTCTCGCCGGGCTGAAGAGACTTTACAAATCCTCGCATACATGCCGGATAGCCGCATGACCCGTCTCATGGACGCGCCCTCCATTCTGGTTGATCAAGCTCCTATCGCTTTGATGCAGTTGGATATTAACAGAGCCATTACAGGGATGAATAGCGGCGCAGAAGCTATCTTCAATCTGTCGCGATATTCAGCGCGCGGGCGCAGCCTGTCGGCCTGCCTATATCATGATTGTGCTTTGTTTGATTTGCTAGATCATATTGATCAGACGCAAACACCGGTTTCGGCTCCCTCTGTCCTGTTGAATGGCCCGCGCATTCGCCGCGTCAATCCACAACAAATCTCCGTCTCTCTCTTGCGGGAAGGCGGCTATGCGCTCGCGCTGATGCCCTCTGATATGGGCAATAGCAAACAGTTGCAGGAAGTGCATGGGCTGGCAGGTTTTGCCCGTATTCTCGGCCATGAGGTAAAAAACCCCCTCGCGGGTATTTCCGGCGCGGCGCAGCTTCTGATGCGTGAAGCCCGTCCAGATCAGTCAGAGCTGTTAAATTTGATCCTAGAGGAAACGGCCCGCATCACCCGTCTGACCGATAAACTCTCTGCTTTTGAACTGTTCTCTGCACCGCGTCTGACGGGCTGTAATATTCATGAAGTTCTCGACCGTGTGATCCGTTCTGAAGAGGTCGCTTTTACCAGTGAGATTAAATTCCATCGGAGCTATGACCCATCTCTGCCGGACATTCAGGCGGATGCAGATCATTTGCATGTCGCCTTTCAGAATATAATCCGCAATGCCGGCGAAGCGATTTTGCGGTCCAAAAAGGGCGATCAGATTGATATTCACACCCGGTTTTCCTTAAACAGCCCGACGAAATTAAGCGCCGACGGTAAGGCGCTGCGAACCCTAAAAATCGTAATTAAAGACAATGGCCCCGGCATTCCCAAAGCCGACAGACAACGGATATTTGATATGTTCTATACCCATAAACAAGGGGGCAATGGCTTGGGGTTGACCCTTGCCACACAGGTTATTGCGGCCCATCAGGGCATTATTGAACTAGACAGTTCATCTGATGGTACACAGTTTACCCTCAGCCTTCCAATGCAAAGCCACCTATAATGCCAAAATCTACCATCCTTGTTGCCGAAGATGATTCGGCTATCCGTCTGGTGATTAGCCAAACCTTAAGTGCCTCTGGCTATGCGGTACGGACGACCGCGTCGCCAGAAGCTTTGCGCCGCTGGGTGCGTGAGGGTCAGGGCGATGTTGTCATCACCGATGTCTATCTGGATGATGACCCCATTTTCGATATTCTGCCCTCTATGAAGCTGGAGCGCCCTGAACTGCCCTTTATTGTCATGAGTGGGCAGAATACGATATTGACTGCGGCTTCAGCCAGCGAGCATGGCGCCTTTGATTATCTGCCAAAGCCTTTTGATATCGAAGTTTTGGTCGATATGGTTAGCCGCGCTCTGAAGAGCCCGGCTAATTCTTATTCGCGTATTGATCGTGAGACCCGGCAAGCTGAAAAGAATGCTGT
>JARFRJ010000026.1 GCA_029287305.1 Hyphomonas sp.
AGCGCAGCTAGAGCGTGTCCCATAAAAAGGAACCGCCTCAAGGATAATTTGTTTTGACCTGGTGCACGCGACATATGGCTTAAAGCGATTGTTATCCCGATAGGGCAGCTCTTGATGAGACTTCCCAGCACCCCGCTGGTCGCACCGCTGGTCGCCCCGCTGGTCGCCCCGCTGGTCGCAACAAGCGAAATAATCATGATTGAAAATGTTAAGGCGATTCAAGACGGATCATAAACGCCTTAACGGACAGCCATGAGAGGGCTAAGCCTGAAACAGGCTTGACGAGGCTCTAAAAAGGCATTTTGAAGCCCGGCATCATCCCGCCCATATCTTGGGTGATTTTCTGCATGGCCTGTTCAACGGCCTGTTCCAGATTTCGCCGCGCTTCATTATGGGCGGCCTTGATAAGGTCTTCCAGAATATCGGCGCTTTCAGACATTAAAGACGGGTCAATCCTGATTGACACCAAATCTCCCTTGCCCTTGAGGGTTACCGTGACCAATCCGGCACCCGCCACGCCATTGGCCTCAAGAGTTTGGGCGCTTTCCTGAGCTGCCGCAATTTTTTCTTGCATGGCTTGGGCTTCACGCATGAGTTTTGCCATATCCATGGGCTATGAACCTCCGATGGGTTAGAGTGAAAGTGTCTATTTTTCTGCCATATCTGCAGGTCCGTGTACATTGACAATCTCTGCGCCGGGGAAAATGCGCATGGCCTCCTGAACCACCGGATGCTCGGCCACTCTATCAATTTTCTGTTTCTGCTCGCGTTGGGATTTCTCTTGCAGCGTCTCAACATGATCATCCGCCTCACGGCGTTCCACCCGCCAGATATTATCCGTCGCCTCGGTGAGGAAATCAGCTATTCGGGTCAAGAGGTCTTTTGGCGCGCCGGGTTTGACATCACATAAAAGACACATCTGCTCAATTGTGACCGGGCGAATATAGCTGGTAAAATCGCCTGACAGGATGGCTTGCTTGTGTCCATCCATTAAAGCGACAATGTCCTCAGGCGTTTGCACATGCGGCAAAGACAATGACGGCATAGCGGCTGGCGTCTCTGGCTCCGCTGTGTCGCAGGAGACCGAGGACTGCGGCGACGGGGCTAGCAGGCTTGGCGGGTCGGAGGGACCTGCCTCAGCAGAGGTAAAATCATCTGGGGTTTCAGGCTTTCCCGCAGTGCCGGCGGCCTCCCCTCCTTTATCCAGAAATTGCGCGACAAGCTCTTCTGGCGCGGGCAGACTGGCGGCGGCGGCTAGGCGAATAACCACCATGCGCGCTGCCACGGCCATATCCGGCGCGGTTTGCGCCGTTCGATAGCCTGAAAGTAGGATTTGCCAATAGCGCGTGGCCGCCGCTGCGCTTATGGCTTTAGACATGGTTTGAATACGCTGCGCCCATTCTGTTGGCCCCTGAAGCTGATAGGCCTCGCCCATAATTTGAGCGCTTGAAACCTCCGCGCAAATATCGAGCAAATCCTTTAACAGGATAAGCGGATCGGCCCCGGCTTCGATTTGTTTATAAGTCTGTTCCAGCGCGTCTTTGGCGTGGCCCATTATGCCCGCTTCGAATATATCCAAAAGCTGTGAATAATCCGCCAACCCCAGCATATCGCGGATCACAGAACTTGCCACGGGCTCACCCGGCTCGCCCTGAACCAATGCCTGATCCAGAATAGACAAGCCATCCCGTACAGAGCCTTCTGCGGCGCGGGCAATCATGGTCACCCCCTCTTCTTCCATCACCCCGCCTTCAAGCTTAGCAATCCGGGCCAGATGAGCGCTTAGCTCAGCCACTTCCAGACGTTTCAGATCAAAGCGCTGACAGCGGGAGAGAACCGTGACCGGGACTTTGCGAATCTCGGTCGTGGCAAAGATGAATTTGACGTGTTCGGGCGGCTCTTCCAGCGTCTTGAGCAAGGCATTGAAAGCCGCCGTGGAGAGCATGTGTACTTCATCGATAATATAGACTTTGTAACGTGCGGAGACCGGCGAATAGCGCACGCCCTCAAGCAGTTCGCGCATATCCGCGACCCCTGTGCGCGAGGCCGCATCCAATTCCAGAATATCTGGATGACGGCTGTCCATAATCGCCTGACAATGCACGCCCATTGGGTCCAACGCAATACTTGGGCTATCAATGACCTCTGTGCGATAGTTTAGTCCGCGTGCGAGCAGGCGCGCCGTGGTCGTCTTGCCAACCCCGCGCACACCGGTCAGCATAAAGGCATGGGCGATCCGGCCAGTTTCAAACGCATTGGACAAGGTGCGTACCATCGCCGATTGGCCGATGAGATCGGCAAATTGGCGGGGCCTGTATTTACGTGCCAAGACTTCATAGTCAGCTTTGGCCGCGCCCATTTCTGTCGCCTCAAACAGGGCTGGGGCCCCTGTCATGTCGCTGGATGTGTCCGATGTCTCAGAGGGTGGCATTGTCATAAACACTATTATGCGCCAAAATATATTGGCTCGGCAATCGAAAAAAGGCGTTGAAATTATTTATTTGTAGCTGGCAGCCTAGCCCGTTTTAACGCCAAAACCTCTTGCCAGTTTACACCGCATCTTCTTATTGTCAGCCTAGACTAGGACAATAGGAGCGATGATGCGGTTTATTCTGGTAATGGGGCTCGGCTTGATCAAAAATTTGCGTGCGGCGTGGCGTAAATTAAGGGGCAAAACACATTCCGATATTGTCACAGAACATGTTGTTTCCGGGGCCGCCTGGGCCGAATTTTGCGATACTTTAAAAAGTGCAGGGGCCGCCTTGCAATATCCCGGCACGCCGCAAAACGGCTTTGATCAGGCCGAAGGCTATCGCTATCTTGCCCGTCTGACGCGCGCCGGGCTTGAAGCCTTTCTGGAATATGGCGACCCCCTTGCCCCGCAATTGCGGCGTATTTGCCATGAGACGATTAAAATCGGCGCGGATAATCCGGATAATTATTATCAGAACTGCAATCTGGATGGGCGCTATACGTATCGGCTGACAGGCCAGCGCGGCAGCGTGGCCTATCTCAGCTTCAATACCAAGTCCGGCCATTATGGGCAGGGCGGGCAAATGCCGCCTGTCGATGAGAGGGATGCCCGCAATATGAGCTTCAATCCGGACGGCAGCTTTGAAATCATCTTGAGCGCGGAAAAACCGGAAACCGCGCAGAACTGGCTGAAACTGGCCAAAGGATATACGCTGTTTATGGTCCGCCAGACCCATCTGGACCGGACCAGAGAGACGATTGCAGACCTTGCGATCGAGCGCCTCACAGGACCGGAAACAGAGGCTCAACTCAGCCCGGAAAAACTCACCGAGGCGCTAAAATCTGCCAGTACATTTGTTGCAGGGTGCCCACTCCTGTTCGCCCACTGGGCCCGCAATATGCAAAAGCATTCCAATCAATTGCCGCGCTTTTCTGATGAAGTCTCCACGCGGGCAGGCGGCGATCCGAATATCGCCTATTATCACAGTCACTGGAAGCTCGCCTCTGATGAAGCCCTGATCATCCATGCCGAGCCGCCAGAATGCGAGTTTTGGAATTTTCAGCTTAATAATTATTGGATGGAATCACTCGATTATACACGCCGCACTATCCACACTAATAAGCATTTGGCGCAGTATAATTCAGATGGGTCTGTGACCATTATTGTCGCGCATAAAGACCCAGGTCACGCCAATTGGATTGAAACCGCCGGGCATGATAATGGCACGATGTGCTGGCGATGGGTGCATGCTGAAGACACCCCAGAACCGCAAACACGTGTGGTAAAGTTTGACCAGCTTACATCGCTTTTGCCTGCCGCATGACAGATCGAACGGATCAAAATTATGCCCGCCCCTATCGTCCTTGGGCGGTGAAAGCCTTCAATAGGCTCAATCTAGGTCATCCAGACCGGCAATTGGACCCGCAGCGCCTTCTCGCCGCCGCGCATCAGAAAACAGGATTGGACACGCTGTCTGAAGCCCCGCTTATGGAGCCTTTGGAGCAATTATGTAAAAGCTTGCGTGCGGAGGCGGACTTATCAGCTGTGGGCCGGATCATACAGTCTGCACGCTTGAAAAACCTGCTCATCAATCGCCTGCGCCTTGATGCTTTGATGGAAGAACATCCAGAGATTGCTGATCAGCCAGAACCCGATATTCTCCTGATTGCCGGTCTTGCTCGCACAGGCACGACTTTTCTGCATCGGGCTTTGGCCGCTGATCCGCAGGCGCGCACCCTGTCCTCTTGGGAAGCGCTAAACCCCGCCCCCTGGCCGAATGAAGCCAGAGGCCAGTATGATAAGAGGCTGAAATATGGGCAAAGGGCGGCGCGGTTTATGAACTGGCTTGCCCCGGACTATCGGGCTGTTCATCCGGTGAGCTCCACCGAACCAGAAGAAGACATATTGCTTCTGGATTTAACTTTGATGTCTCAAACGGCTGAAGCCGTCGCCTTTGTCCCCTCTTATTCACGCTGGCTGGAAAGCTGTGATCACAGGCCTGCCTATGCCTATTTGAAAAAAATTCTGAAAACCCTGCAATGGCTGCGTCCGGGACCGGGCCGATCAACCCATTGGGTGCTCAAATCTCCTCATCATGGCGAGCAGCTAGCCACGGCTTTAGACGTATTCCCCAAAGCACGTGTGATTTTAACCCATCGCGACCCGGTCGTGACGACCGCCTCGTGCAGCTCGCTCATGTGCCACACGCAAGCCTTATCCACAGACCAGCTAAGACCAGACAGAATTGCCGCCCATTGGCTGGCCAAAAGCGTCTTGATGACGCAAAACAGTTTAAAAGCACGTGAAATATATGCAGACAGATGTTTTATTGATGTGTTTTACAAAGACCTTGTGCAAAATCCGGCACGTATTGTAGAAGAAATTTACCATGCCTCCCGACCCCTTTTCACCACGGAAGGCTTGTCCTCAGTCTTATCGGCCCTTAACACATCACACAAACCAAGTGATAAAAAACACGCCTATGATCTCGCTGATTTTGATTTGACGGCGAGCGCCGTGCGGGCGCAATTTCAGGACTATCTCAACCGATATGGGTCCGCTTTATAAAGTAAGAAAGCAATCATCATGGCAAATGAGCGCACATTTAGGGGCCCGTTCACTGCAATGTGGACAGCCTTGCAGGATATTCGCGACAAGAAAGGTCTCATCCCGCCCTCACCGAAAGAGGAGCGCTTGGACGGCATGACCTGTCTAATCACCGGGGCCAATACTGGCCTAGGGCTGGCTATTGCGACAGAATTGGCGCGGCGCGGCGCACGTCTAATCCTAGCCTGCCGGAACGGGCTTGATCATGTCGCAAAAGACATAGCTGCGAAAACGGGTAATCCTGCGATCAGGATGGAATATGTCGATCTGGCAGACATAAAGTCGGTTGATGATTTATGTGCCCGCTTGGACACACAAGGGGTAAAGCTGGACCGATTGATCCTGAATGCAGGCCTCGTCTCGCAAACAGCGCAAAAATCCGTGCAAGGTTTTGAGACCATGTTTGCGGTTCATTATCTTGCTAATCAGCGTCTATGTATGAAATTGATTGCCTCTAATATTGTGCCCAAGGGAACAGGTGCGCGCATCATCGCCATCTCATCAGAAGCACACCGCTCAGCCCCGCCTATGGATATGACGCAATTTGGCGCGTTTCAGCCGCATTCCCTGAGCAGTGCCCTAACACAATATGGCCATAGCAAATTGGCCCTTAGCCTGATGATCCGGTATTTGGCCAAACAACTCAACCCAACCGGAAAATCCCCTGAGATTGGCGTTTTTCATATGTGCCCCGGCCCGATCAACTCCTCGATTGTGCGCAATGCGTCGCCGATTATGCGCTGGATTGCAGGTGCCATTATGTGGTTGACCTTCCCGTCCCCGGAAAAGGCCGCCCAGCCAGCCATCCATCTGATCTGTTCACCAGAATTAGAGGGGCGAAGCGGGGAATATATGCATTTGATGCGGTTCAAATCGCCTTCAGATGAGGCGCAGAATGATGCATTGGCCCAGGCCGTTTTTTCCTATGGGGCACAAGTCTTGAAAAATGTATCATAAGCCAATAAGAGCGCTTCCTGACGACGTGTACGCGATCAATGGGTTCGATTTCGCAGGTCGTCGCGCTGCTCGACCAAGCTTGTCGTTCCGATGGCCGTCGCGCTGCTCGTTCCGCTGGTCGTTCCGCTGGTCAGACAAGAATATCTAGATAGACAGGGTGTTCGTAATTATAGCCAGTTTAACACAGATATGGACTGACATAGGCCTAGAGCGTGTCCGAGCTAGATATTTTATCCAACGATTTCAGATTCAGAGAAAAACTGCCCAATCTCGAGCGCGGCGTTTTCTTCACTGTCTGACCCATGCACAGAATTCTTACCGATAGATTCAGCAAACAGTTTACGGATAGTGCCTTCCGCAGCTTCTTCTGGATTGGTTGCGCCCATCACAGTGCGATAGACATCAACCGCATTCTCACCTTCCAGAATCTGCACAACAACTGGCGCGGAGGTCATAAAATCAACCAGAACACCAAAGAAAGGACGATCAGAATGTATGCTGTAAAAGCGTTCAGCTTGCGCACGCGTCATCAATATACGGCGCTGGGCAACTATGCGTAACCCGCGCTCTTCAATCACTTTATTGATGGCCCCTGTAAGATTACGCGATGTCGCATCTGGCTTTATGATTGAAAAAGTCTGCTGTATCGCCATGAATAATCCCCCGAATTTAACGCTTAATCTCAAGCGCTATAACCTTTTGTCTGTCAAGGCGCAACTGGAAAACGTTCACAATCCAGCCTCTTTCCAACCATTAGAGGCTGTTTGCTGAAAATAGCGCACAACAGCGCCTAATTCTTTGGCTTTTTTGTACTGAATACGGGCTATTTGGCGCGTTGCCTGGTCGGCACCATCAAACATCACCATACAGCGCTCAAAATCAACCTCAAGACCTGGATCAGCACCGTCCATAAGCAGGCAGAAATGCGCCCCGTTTTGATTCGCCATATTATGGCTAATCAGAACAGGCTGCGCCGCCGGGTCGAGACCTTCGGCCTCATCCCGGCCATGTGGCAGGAAGCTTTCATCCCTATAGGTCCATAAAGCCTGATCTAGGGAGGCCCGGCGTTCGACCCGGTCTGAGACCGCTAAAACGCGCTTATCATGCTGCAGGCATTTTTCCAGAAGCGCGCCCGCCGCCTGCTCCAATGAGGTGCGTTCCAGATGATAGAAATACCATTGCGTCGGGTCCGCCCTCTTCGCCATTATGAAAGCCTACTATCTGTGATTTTAGGAGGTGGAGGGTTCATAATTATCGGCAATCCACTTATCCAGCAATCTTGGCCCATATCCAGAAGCCCAGCTTGGATCAGTTGATTTCTTCTCTCCTTCGACCCAGGCCACACCAGCAATATCCAAATGTACCCAAGGCATGCCCTCATCGACAAACCGCTTCAAAAACTGCGCCGCCGTAATCGAGCCAGCTGTGCGCCCGCCAATATTACGCATATCTGCAAATTTGGATTTCAGCAGGCGATCATACTCCCGGGCCAAAGGCAGTCGCCAGACACGCTCACCTGTGGTCTCCCCTGCTTTTGACAAAGCGGCGGCCAGCTCATCACTCTCGCTGAACAGACCGGCATGATAATGCCCCAAAGCGACGACGACAGCGCCGGTTAAGGTTGCCAAATCCACAATCGCACTCGGCTTTTCATATTTTTGTGCATACCAAAGCACATCAGCAAGCACGAGACGACCCTCAGCATCTGTATTTTGAACCTCAATGGTCTGACCGGACGCAGATGTCAGAATGTCGCCGGGGCGAATAGAATTGCCATCAGGCATGTTTTCAACCAAGCCAACGAGGCCCACGACATTTGCCTTGGCTTTGCGCTTGGCGAGTGACAATAATGTGCCGGAAACGGCTGCTGCCCCGCCCATATCGCCGCGCATATCTTCCATGCCAGAGGAAGGTTTTATGGATATGCCGCCCGTATCAAAACACACGCCCTTACCAACCAAAGCGACAGGTTTGCTGGTCTTAGGGCCGCCTTTCCAGCGCATGATCACCAGCTTGCTTTCCTTTGCAGAGCCTTGACCCACTCCCAGAAGCGAGCCCATGCCCAATTTATGCATGTCTTCCTCGCCAAGCACCTCAACCTCAACCCCATAGGCTTCCAACGCTTTGAGACGATGGGCGAAGGTCGCCGGATAGAGAATATTCGGAGGCTCATTCATCAGATCGCGGGCAAAATACGTGCCGTCAATGGCTGCGCCCAAACCTTCAAACATATCCTTGGCCTGAGCCGTATCAGGGCAAATCAGGATTGCCTGTTCAAGACTTGGCAAGTCTTCCGGCTTTTGTTTTGTAAAATAGGTATCAAAGCGATATGCCGCCAGTTTCAGGCCGCAAGCGATATAGGCCGCCTCCTCGGCTGTGTCCGTATAGACCGCCAGTTTTTTATATCCAGATTTGGCTTCAGCTTTCACGAGTGCCCCGCCAATCTCCTCACAAGTCAGTCGATCGCGCTTTTCACGAGCCCCGCCGCCGAGAAGAATGACCCGGCGCGCATCGCAGGCCTCTGGCATGACAAGGCTGAGAATTTGGCCGTTCTTACCTGTAAAGCGCGCTGAGCTGAGCGCTTGAGAGAGCACCCCGCCACTGGCCTTATCAAAGCTTTCGGCAGCCTTTGGCAAGCGAAGATCTTGATCAATCACAAAGGCGGCCATATCCGCCTTGATCTTATCGGCAAATTTAATTTCCATATAAAACTCCTGTTTAAAAGCAAATTAGGCATAGACGCAGACAGTGCAAGTCGTTTACGAAAAAAATACGGTCAAAGTACAGTCGCTCATGCTCCAGTTTCAAAGATATATCTTTTCGTCCACTCTGCGTTCCTTCTTGCTGATCATGTCTGTGCTGGGCGTGTTGGCTTTGCTGTCGCAAGGGTTAACCTGGCTGGATATTCTTTCCGAGAACCATCAGAATTTTCTGGTCTATGGCAAAATCACATTGCTGAGTGCGCCGAAAGTCTTCTGCTTGATCATTCCGCCGGGCCTATATTTGGCGTGTCTCGTCACTATGCGGCGTTTTCATGCCAATTCAGAGATTGCCGTCGTTCAGGCGACAGGAATGACACATTGGCAAATCGCCTCCCCCCTCCTGCGATTGGCTTGCTTTGTGGTGATTGTGCATCTTATTATCAATCTTTGGGTACAGCCGACCGCACAGCGCCAATTGCGCGAGGCGCTCTTAGAGGCGCGCACAGATGTGGCCGCGCTTTTACTGCAAGCCGGGCAGTTTACCACCACACAATCTGGCCTGACCGTCTATACGCGTGAACGTGAGGGCAATGAATTGCGCAATCTGATGATTTCAGATGCCAGCGACCCGGATCAACCCATTGATTATTTGGCTCAATTTGGCCAAATTACAGCGCTTGAGCGGGGACCGGCAATTATTCTGGAGGATGGTGAAATACATCAAGAGGATGCAGAAGGCGTTATCTCAATCATCACATTTGATCAATATCTCATAGATTTAAGCCCGTTTCAGCGCGAAGATACCGATACGGTTCTGAAAGCCTCTGACCGTTATCTGGATGAGTTGCTGAACATAGACGAAACCCATTATGTAGATGTGCAGTCCAAAGCCGACTTTCAGGCTGAGGCCCATCATCGTTTAACCGATCCGCTGCTGAATATTGCGGCTGTGCTGATCGCGCTCTTGGCAAGTTTGAGCGGGGAATATCGAAAAAAAGGCTATGGTCGGCAAATCAGCCTTTATTCCGGATCGATCTTTGCTCTGATTTTATTGCACATCCTGCTTCGCTCTGAAGCTGAAAATTTACCGGCCTTGAACATCGGATTATGGATATTACCGCTTTTTACCATAGGTTTGGCCGCGTTCACCTATTTTTCAGGCCATCGTCTGAAACCTTTATTGAAGCGCCCGGTT
>JARFRJ010000110.1 GCA_029287305.1 Hyphomonas sp.
TCTGCCTCCACGCCCAGTTTTTCCAGAGTTTTTTCAAGCGGGAAATCCCCCGCCATCTCAATCAGTTCCTCACGGCTAATTTTATTATAAGTGAGATCACGGTCCCGATTGGTCGTGCGGTCCCAATGGGCTTTGGCGATCTCTGTCTCAAAGGCAAGAATGCGCGTTATTGCTCCAGATGTTCCTGCCTCGCTATAGCCCGCCTCGGTCAGCAATATCGTCAAAAAACTCTTATAGGCGGCCATAATCGTCTGATTACGTTCATTATCAGTGAGATAATAATCACGATCCGGCAGACCGAGCCCGGTTTGTGTGAAATGGAACATATACTGATCTGGCTGTTTGGCATCAAGATCGACATAGCCGCCAATCGGCGCGGTAAAGCCCGCCTTGCCGATGAGGCCCGCCAGATCCTCATATGTTTCCAAAGCGGCAATTTTGCTCAGATAGACGGAGGCAGGCTCTAGGCCTTTCATCTCAATCGTATCGACATCCATAAAGGCGTTGTAAAGCGCGGCAATCTTGCCCTCAATCGTCTCCAGAGGCGCGGCTTTAACCGCCATCTCTTCAATAATATTGCGCACACGCTGTTCAGATTTCTCCCGCAAAATGGAAAAACTGCCATAGCGGGTGTAATCGTCGGGAAGCTCGAATGTGTCCAGCCAGCCGCCATTGACATGTTTGAAAAAATTGTCGCCCGGATGAATATCAGTTTTGAAGGAGTCCAGATCGAGGCCAAACTCTCCCCATTCATCACGTGAAACGGTTTTGACCGGACGCGGGCTAAAGGCCATTTCAGACGCTTTTTCAGGGGTCGCAGGTGCCGAGTTTGCAGCTTTCGATGTATTTTCTGTGTCCGGTTCAGACACAGGTTCGCTGGCGCACGCCGTTAATAATGCAAAAGCTGATAAGCCATAAAGCAAAGATTTCATAAATACCCTCCTGATTTTTCATGATATAGGGCGAGGCCTTTACAATCAGCCTGCCCTTTTGAGTTTAAGTTCAGACCGCCCCTTATTCTGCAGGTTGGAATTGCCCATCTGGACCACTGATCATATCTTCAACCTCATCGTCTGACACGATGCCATCATAGCGATCTCCAATATGGCGGAACGGTGTCCCTTTCCAAGCCCAAGCAAAGAAGCGTCCAATCTCCGTTCCGACCGCATACATTGCCGGAACCATAAGCAGAGAGACAAAAAGGGCAAAGACGACCGCGCAGCCAAGAGAAATCACCATAGGTCGCAGGAATTGCGCATTGATTGAACGCTCTGCAATCAATGGCAAGACACCAACAAATGTGGTCACTGAGGTCAACAGGATAGGTCTGAAACGGGAGACCCCCGCATCAATCAGGGCCTGTACAGCGCCATAGCCCTCTTCACGGCGTTTATTGACATAATCGACAAGAACGAGATTATCATTGATCACAACCCCGGCCGCCGCCCCGATCCCGAATATTGAGAACATCGCCATCGGCACGCCAAAGGCCATATGACCGAACACCGCCCCGGCAAAGGCGAACGGGATCGCGGTCATCAGCAAGATGGGCTGATAATAGGATTTAAAGGCAATGGCGAGCAGGATATACATCGCCAATAAGGCACCGCCGCCGAGTAAAGCCAGCTCCGCTAGGAATTTCTGTTGCTCCTCAAACCCACCATCACTGTCGCGTTCAATATCAGGATAGCGTTCCTGAAAGCTTGGCCAGAAATTCTCATTCATATCCTGAATAATCCGGCCACGATTATCGCCCTCAACCTCGGCAAAGACCCGCGCCGAGCGCACCCGGTCGCGTCTTTGAATGCGATTAATGCCCGGCGCAAAGGTAAGTTCGGCCACTTCTGAAAGCGGAATTTCCGTGCCTTGAGCGCTGCGCACGCGCAGGTTTCGCAAACTATCGAGATTTTCCCGGTCCGCTTGTGTCAGACGCACCATCACGCGCGCATCCTCGCCATTACGAGCCAAACGCTGGACTTCCTCACCAAAATAGGCCTGACGCACCTGAGTGCTGACCATAGCAAGGTTCACGCCAAGAGATTCAGCGCCAGGCAGCATATTAATGCGAATTTCCTGGGCCGCCGCAGAGAGGCTGTCACTCACGTCATAAAGACTGCCATAAGTACCCAATTGTAGACGCACTTCAGCCACAGCTCTTTGCAGCATTTCCAGATCCGGATGACTGAGCGCGAAAGACACACGTGTATCATCAGAATTGAAGGTGAAATCAAAATTAACCTCTTCAGCATCTGGAATTTCCCCTACCGCATCGCGCATAATCGATGCTGCCTCTTTGGTCGACGCCGTTTTTGGACGCTCTTCGGGGGGAACCAGACCAATCCAGGCCCTGACAAAACGGCCATTGGCGACAACAGAGCGCCCGCGTACGAAATCCTCAATATCAGGATACATCTCACCAAGTTCGACAGCCGCCACTTCCACGCCGCGCTCCAATTGGTCGCGCACTTGCTCCGTTCTCGTAAAGGGGGTGCCTTGCGGAAGCTCAATGGAGACACGCACAAGGTCTGCCTCGATTTGCGGCATGAACCGGAAGGGCAAATAGCCCATCTGTAACAGAACGTTCGCAAACATGAACAGCAACATGAAAAATACCATCGTCGCATAGCGAAACTTGATCGCCAGTTCGAGTGTTGGCTTATAGACATGATTGGCACACCAGATCAGGCTATCGGCAACACGCCTCTGTAGACGAACAAAGGGACCCATCATCCCATCATAGCGC
>JARFRJ010000143.1 GCA_029287305.1 Hyphomonas sp.
TCAACTGTTTGACTATCCACATAAATTGGTTCAAGTCGGTCAACCCATTGCCCCGTTGATTGCACACAATCTGAATAAGGGCTGGATTGATGGGGATTTGATTGAGCAGGCGGATAAGCGTATCGCACATATGCGTTCTGGGCGCGTCCACAATTATGAGCGCCGCATCCCCAATGGGCGGCATCTGCGCATTTCTGGAAACCCAATGCCCGGGGGCGGTTATGTCACAACTTTTATTGACATCACAAAAGATAAAATCCGAGAAAAACAACTTCTTAATGCCAATGATAATCTTGAATCACGGGTAAAATCGCGCACACAGGCTCTTGAGAAAATGGCTGCCGATCTGGATGAAGCGCGTCTGGAAGCCGAAGGAGCCAATATCTCAAAAACACGCTTTCTGGCTGCTGCCAGCCATGATCTCTTACAGCCCTTAAACGCGGCACGTCTATTTTTGGGCGCTCTGAAAGAAGAAACTGAACCAAAAAATTCGCATCGTCAGGACTTGATAGCCAAGACTGAAAAAGCGGTGCAATCAGCGGATGAGCTTTTAAAGGGTCTTCTTGATATCTCTAGACTGGATCATGGCAAAGTGACCGCCAATCCTGTAACCCTGCCTTTAGGGCCTTTGCTGGAAGACCTTGTCGATGAGGCCACGCCCATGGCCAAACGCGCTGGCCTGGAGATTGTTCTGGTGCCAACGCAATTGTCTGTTCGGGCGGATGCGGGTTTTTTACAAAGTATTTTGCGCAATTTCATTTCCAATGCCCGGCGCTATACAGTTAAAGGCCGCATATTGATCGGCGCACGTCGTCGCGGGGATCAGGCTCGAATAGAGATATGGGATACTGGCCCCGGCATTGCTAAGGATAAATTACCCGGTTTGTTCAAAGAATTTGAGCGATTGAACGATGTCGACAATATCGGCATTCGCGGGGCAGGTTTGGGCCTGTCTATTGCCCGTCGACTGGCGGATATTATAGGGGGCCAAATTGAGGTTAAATCCTGGCCAGGCCTCGGCAGTGTCTTTGCTTTGTCTTGTCCTCTGGCAAGGGCTGATAGAGTAAGCTTTCCCATTAAGACCTCGCTACGAGAAACTATCAGCCATAGACCTTTGAATTTACGAGTTCTTTGCGTTGATGATGAAGCGATTATCCTTCAGGGGATGCAATCCTTGCTGGAAGGTTGGGGCTGTGATGTTCTTTTGGCACAATCGCCCGATGATTTACAGGATATAGCTGATTATGGTGATATTGATGTCGTCATTGCCGATTATGATCTAAAGCACAAACAGACGGGTCTGGATGTGATCGGCACGGTTCGCCAGCACCTCAAACAAGCTGACAATGCTATCTTAATATCTGCCAAATCAACCCGTCAGGAGGTGTGGTTTCAAGATGAAACGGCCCATTTCCTGAAAAAACCTGTCGATCCGCAAGCAATTAAAGACTTTTTACTGCAATGCCAAGCGCGGCTTTTGAATTGAACCTGTCTTTTAAAGCAGGCTCTTGAGGAAAGGGTCAACCTATATCTATACGCCAGTCTGGAAAGCGGCGATTTTTCCCCGCAAACATGAGGCATATTTCATTGCCCGCCGGGTCTTTAAGACGCGCTTCCCGCCAGCCCCAGCTTTCATCTTCGGGAAGCTTATGAAATTTAAGGCCCAATGCCTGTAAGGCTTTGACATGGGCATCCAATTCAGCAGCGCTGTCATGGTCAAAATAGATCACTGTGTGTGAGGGGGCTTCTTGGTCTCTTATATGCAAGGACAGGGTTGCGCCGTCACCATTGGGACTTTCAAAGCGCGCATAGCGCGGCGGTGCATCGACGATCTGAACCAGACCCAATTGTGTGTAAAAGGCAATAGACACATTATAGTCCAGACAGGGGATTGTGATTTGATTAAGCTGCATCCGTGTACCGGCTCCATCATAAAAAAGGGCCGACCTGTTTTACAAGATCGGCCCAATAATGACTTAAAAGATCATCGGTGATCTATTTCAGATCAAAGCGATCAGCATTCATGACCTTTGTCCAAGCGGCAACAAAATCGGCGTCGAATTTTTCCTGCGAGTCAGAGCTGGCATAAACCTCAGCCAGTGAGCGCAAGATGGAATTGGAGCCAAAGACGAGATCAGCCCGCGTGCCTGTCCAGACGAGATCGCCGGAGGCACGGTTGCGGCCTTCGAAGAACTCTTCTGTCTCATCGGTCGCTTTCCAGACAATGTTCTGATCAAGAAGATTGACAAAGAAATCATTCGTAAGCTTGCCGGGGGTTTTGCTTAGAACGCCATGTTTGGAACCGGCGGCATTGGCATCAAGGGCACGCAGTCCACCAATAAGCACGGTCATTTCAGGTGCCGTCAATCCCAATAATTGCGCCTTGTCTACGAGCAGGGCTTCTGTCGAACGTGGATCATTTGTACTCTTGAAATTACGAAAGCCGTCAAAGCGGGGCTCCAAGACTTCAAAAGAGTCGATATCAGTTTGCTCTTGCGTTGTATCGGTCCGCCCGGGGGAGAAGGGCACGCTGACGCGTCCCCCAGCAGCACTTTCAATCGCGGCTGAGCCCCCCAGAACAATTAAATCTGCCAGAGAAACTTGTGTTCCAGATTGATTGAAGGCAGCCTGTATACCCTCCAGAACGGAAATAACCTCGCCAACATTGGAAGACGTATTGATCTCCCAATCTTTTTGCGGCGCAAGCCGGATACGCGCCCCATTGGCCCCGCCGCGCTTGTCAGAATTGCGATAGGTCGAGGCAGATGCCCAAGCCGTGTTGATAAGTTGCGAGACGCTGAGACCGCTGTCTAGGATTTGCCCTTTCAGGGTTTTGATATCGGCCTCATCAAGGGTTGGACCTTCCTGCGCTGGGACAGGGTCTTGCCAGATCAGTTCTTCGCTCGGGACTTCTTCTCCCAGATAGCGTGCGACAGGACCCATATCGCGATGGGTCAGTTTAAACCAGGCGCGGGCATACGCATCTGCAAACTCATCTGGATTGTCTAGGAAATGTTGCGAGATTCTGGCATAGTCCGGGTCCATTTTCAGGGCCATGTCCGCGGTTGTCATCATCAGAGGCTGGGTCGCGGCTGGATCATGCGCTTTGGGCGCTTCATCGGCGCTGGATGCGGCGGTTGGTTGCCATTGCACATGACCAGATGGGCTGATCGTCTGTTCCCAGTCATAGCCCAGAAGAACTTCAAAATAGCCCATATCCCACTGCGTTGGGTTGACCGTCCAAGACCCCTCAAAGCCAGCCGTTGTGGTATCGCCGCCTTTTCCTGTGCCATGTGTATTGATCCAGCCAAACCCCATGGCTTCCATGGAGGCTCCTTCTGGTTCACGGCCCACCAGATCTTCTGGCCCCGCGCCGTGCCCCTTGCCGAATGTATGTCCGCCAGCGACCAGCGCGACGGTCTCATAATCATTCATCGCCATGCGTGCGAATGTATCGCGAATATCATATGCAGATTTCAGGGGGTCTGGATCGCCATTTGGACCTTCCGGATTGACATAGATTAGACCCATTTGTACCGCGCCCAGCGGGTTGGCGAGGTCACGCGTGCCGCTATAGCGCGCATCGCCCAGCCATTCTGTTTCCGGACCCCAGTAAATGTCTTCTTCGGGCTCGTAAATATCCTCGCGGCCGCCGCCAAAGCCGAATGTCTCAAAGCCCATGGATTCCATGGCGACATTCCCGGCTAGGATCATCAGATCAGCCCAAGATATCTTCTTTCCATATTTCTGCTTGATCGGCCATAAAAGGCGTCGGGCCTTGTCGAGATTTCCGTTATCTGGCCAGCTATTCAAGGGGGCAAAGCGCTGTGAACCAGAATCAGCCCCGCCGCGACCATCATAGATGCGATATGTGCCCGCGCTGTGCCAAGCCATACGAATAAACAGGCCGCCATAATGACCATAATCAGCCGGCCACCAGTCCTGACTGTCTGTCATCAGATCAGTCAAATCTTTTTTCAGGGCTTTCAGATCGAGGGATTTGAATTCCTCTGCATAGTCAAAGTCGTCCCCCATCGGATTGATTTGGGGGCCGTTTTGCGCAAGAATTTTCAGGTTAAGCTGCTCGGGCCACCAGGATCGGTTGGCAAGGCTTCCGGTCAGCGTTGCTTTGACACCGCCATGCATTATGGGGCATTTTGCTTCGTCTTTAGGATCCATTCCGTCCATAGTATCTCCAATTCCATTGTTAAGTGTGCCGGGTGGCTAAACCGATTCTAAACTTAAAATATGATTAGGCCTTTTGAATGTCCAATCAATAATAAGGCGTTTTCCCATAGTTTTTTTCTATGTTGAAAGCGGTTCAGTTAGGATTTCTGGAAACCGCAAGATATAGTTTTGTAGCAAAAATTATCCTTCAGAATAGCGGCCATTACGTTTTGATCACCGAATGTTTAGGTATGGGAAGGGACAATATAAACACGCTGGCGATGACACAGTTTTGCTTTACATCAAACTTTACCTTGATCACAGTCTATTTTTCTCCTAACAGACTTTTGCTCAATTTGATAAAAAGTTGGATAGCGTAATTGACTGCATTACCTTGTATTGAGAACGTGGTCCGCCTATGTTATACTCAAATTGAGCAAAAGTCTTGAGGCGTATATAATCGAGCACATAGGTACTAAGTAGGCATAAAAAAGTAGGTGTAAAGGAGACAGATATGGCGGTAATATTGGATATGGCGTCCCCCAACCAGTTAGATAAGGGCAAAGAGGCTTCTGCAGCTCATATGCTGGACCATATTGAGATAGATGCTGAAACGGATGCGCTATACGTGCGTGTTAAGGATTTCATCACACCTATGGAATGGCCAAGCATTGCCAAACGTGTTGCCGCGATCAATGCGCTGAAAAAAGAAAAAAGGGCTGTCATTCTGGCGCATAATTATATGACGCCGGATATTTTCCAGCTGATTGGTGATTTTCGCGGCGACAGCCTGCAACTTGCCCGCGAGGCGGCGCAAGTCGATGCTGAGATTATTGTTCAGGCTGGCGTCCATTTCATGGCGGAAACATCAAAAATATTGGCACCGGAAAAAACGGTTCTGATACCGGATATGCGAGCAGGCTGTTCGCTGGCCGCCTCTATCACTGGCGCAGATGTTCGTCTGATCAAGGAAACTTATCCCGGTGTGCCGATTGTCACCTATGTCAACACAACGGCTGAGGTTAAAGCCGAATGCGATATTACGTGCACCTCCTCCAATGCGGTTCAAGTCGTGGAGCATATTGCCAAAAAGTTCAATACAGATCAGGTTATTCTTCTGCCAGACCAATATTTAGCCCAGAATGTGGCGGCGATGACGGATATTACAATCCTGACCTGGCCCGGCGCTTGCGAGGTACATGAGCTGTTTTCAGCCGATGATGTGCGCGAATTGCGAGAGGCCCATCCCGGGATTGTTATTTTGGCACATCCCGAATGCCCACCAGATGTTTTGGAAGAAGCCGATTATGCCGGGTCGACATCTGCCTTGAGCCATTATGTATCAGATCGCCAGCCCGCACAGGTCGTACTACTGACGGAATGTTCCATGAGCGACAATGTTGCGGCTGATAATCCGGATGTGGATTTCATCCGTCCATGCAATCTTTGCCCGCATATGAAACGGATTACGCTGGATAATATCTATACGTGTCTTGTCGAGAGGCAGCATGAAGTGCGCATAGATGAAGAGGTCCGTCTGAAGGCCAAAAAGGCGATAGATGCCATGCTCGCTTTGCCGAAAATGGCCAAACCGCTTGATTTTGACGTCGGCCTGAAACCGCTTCAGATCGATATGGTCATGACCGCGGCTTAGAGGCCCACTTAGACATTTTACCCCATGGCGAACGCCGTATGATTTTTTGGCTCTAGTCTTGATACGAAGCCATCCAGGCCTCTGCGCCACATAAGTTAAGTGATAACAGATATGCTTAAAGCTTCGGTTAAATCCGGTCCTGTTGACGATGTCCTGATTATTGGGGCAGGGCTTGCCGGATTGTTTCTGGCGCTCAGACTCTCCCCCCGGCCCTGCACAATTATCTCACCTTCTCCTTTAGGAACGAATGCGTCTTCGGCCTGGGCGCAAGGGGGCCTAGCGGCGGCTCTGGACCCGCAAGACAGCCCAGCAGCGCATGCGGCTGATACGGTTGCGGCAGGCGCAGGTCTGGTCGACCCGATCATGGCCCATTTGATTGCGAAAGATGGCCCGGCTCGCATCCTGGACCTTTTGGAATTAGGCGTCCCCTTTGATCGGACCCCAAAGGGGGCCTTGGCCTTGTCTTTGGAGGCGGCCCATTCGCGTCCGCGTATTGCGCGTGTTGCCGGGGATTTGGCCGGGCAAGCCATTATGCAGGCGCTCACCCAAGCGGCCCGTCAAAGCCCCTCTATCCATCTAATAGAGAACGCAAAAGCTGTCAGCTTGCTGCAGGATGCACAGGGACGTATCAGCGGCGTAATCACTCAGGATACGGAGGCGCGCACAAGCCCGCGTCTGGCGCGGGAAACCGTCCTGTCGACAGGTGGGCTTGGTGGTCTTTATTCTGTAACGACAAACCCTGCCTCCGCCAAGGGAGACGCTCTGGCGATGGCGGCTGAGGCAGGGGCGCTTCTTTCCGATACGGAATTTGTACAATTTCATCCGACCGCTTTGGATGTCGGCCTAGACCCGGCCCCTCTAGCAACAGAAGCCTTGCGCGGGGCGGGCGCGCGGCTTTGCAATAAAAACGGTATGCCTTTTATGTCGGCCTATCACAGCGATGCGGAACTGGCACCGAGGGATGTTGTGGCCCGGGCCATTGAGCTGGAGCGTGCGTCCGGACGAGGGGCTTTCCTGGATGCTCGCATAGCTATTGGGGCGGATTTTGAGACCCGTTTCCCGACCGTTTTCGACGCCTGTCAGAAGGCTGGTTTTGATCCACGAGAAAAGCTTATGCCGATCGCCCCGGCGGCGCATTATCATATGGGGGGCATTGTGTCAGATAGCTGGGGGCGGGCCTCTCTTGACGGCTTGTCAGTGTGCGGGGAATGTGCCTCAACGGGCCTGCATGGTGCCAACCGGCTGGCCTCTAATTCCTTACTTGAAGCGGTGGTTTTTGCTGAGCGTATTGCGCAGCGTCTGAAAGGTGACCGCTTGGCGGACCCCAAAGACGCGCATGGGAATATTCCCCGCCAGCTCCCCCCCTCGGTTTTCCAAGCCTTAAGGGTCCATATGTCCAAATCATGCGGCATTGTCCGTCACGGCGAAGGCTTGGCAGATTTTCTCAACTGGCTGGCTGAAATGGATGAGGCTTATGGACCAAATCAGGCGAGTCTCGTGGCGCGTCTTATCGCCGAACCAGCTCTGGCAAGAGAAGAAAGCCGCGGCGGGCATCATCGCCTCGATTATCCAGACAGCCTTGTGCCCATGCGCAGTTATATTCAGTATAGACAAGGCCATATTCATATAGACAAGGGATAAGTATGACTGCCAAACCGCCACCGCTTCCGGATATTATCCTGGACCCGATCGTTCGTCTTGCCCTGGCTGAGGATTTGGGCCGAGCCGGGGATTTAACCACAGATGCGACGATCGCGCCGCAGACACAAGCTGTCTTTGAGATCAGATCACGCGCCAGTGGCGTTCTGGCAGGAATGGATGCAGCCGCTTATGCGCTGAAGCTGATTGATCCGGATGTGGCGATGATCTGTTTCAAAGAGGATGGAGACAGGCTAGAGCCTGATACGATTATTGCCCGTCTGGAGGGAAAGGCCCGCTCAATCCTCACGGCTGAACGGGTCATGCTGAATTTTATTGGTAGGCTTTCCGGTATTGCCAGCCTGACCGCGCATTATGTATCTGCAATTGAAGGCAGCTCTGCGCGCATTGTCTGCACGCGTAAAACAACGCCGGGACATCGAGCCCTGGAAAAACGGGCTGTGCGCTGCGGCGGCGGCACGACCCATCGTTATGGCCTTGATGATGCCATTCTGATTAAGGATAATCATATCGCCGCCGCTGGCTCAATACAGCATGCGCTGCAAAAAGCGCATGATTATGCTGGGCATTTGCGCATGATTGAAATTGAAGTGGACACGCTTGATCAGTTGAAAGAAGCGCTGGAGTTTAAGCCTGATGCCGTCCTGCTTGACAATATGAGCTTGGCCCAGCTTACCGCGGCTGTGCAGATCATCAAGGGCCAATGCAAAGCTGAAGCTTCCGGGGGGGTAACGCTCGAAAAAGTCCAGCCGATCTCCCAGACGGGGGTTGATTTTATCTCTGTCGGGGCGCTGACCCATTCCGCACGGACCCTTGATATTGGCCTTGATGCGACGTGAAAGTGAGTTTCAGTCCTGATTTTGCCTGATCCTATGTTTTTAGAGCGTTTACGATTTGTCTGGAATCGCCTTAACGCTTAAATCAGTCTTATTGTTCGCTTTACGGCCAGCGGAACGATCACTGGGCCGGGCGGTGAACCCGCTACAGTTCGCAGACAAGCGCTTTAGTTAACCCTCTAAACTATCCAAGGCAGATGATTATGACAAAGTATACTGGTTCCAAAGCACACCCATCCGAATTTGACGCCTATGCAAGACTGGCCGAAGATGAGCCCTATTTTGTTCTGCGGGCAAATGACCCGCTTTCTTCAGCGATTGTAGAACTACATGCCTATATTGGGGCGGGGCAAGCGGGGGCCGCCCATAATAAGCTGGCGGAAATTATGGCGCTGACCTCAGCTAGGCCCCCACGGCCAGCCTCAAGCCCGAAATATCGCGAGACTTTCGCCATTTCCCTCGCCATGGAACAATGGCGCAATGCTCATAGATAGGCTGTGAGGGGTGGATTTTACGCCCACCCTGTCCAGTTTTTGAGATAAGTATCCCGACCTAGGCTGACCTTGCCGCGCCGAGCCCAATCGGGCAAGCCACGCCAGTGCCGCCAAGCCCGCAATAGCCGTTTGGATTTTTATCCAGATATTGCTGATGGTCGGCCTCAGCATAGTAAAATGCCGCGGCGGGCGCAATCTCGGTGGTGATTTTCGCTTCATGCCCGGCGCGCATCAAGGCGCTTTGATAGGCGTCTCTGGACGCTTGAGCGCGGTCAAGATGGGTCGGTTCCAGCGTATAGATCGCCGAGCGGTATTGCGTGCCGACATCATTGCCCTGACGCATGCCCTGGGTCGGGTTATGGGTTTCCCAAAAGACTTTGAGTATGCCGTCTAGGTCGATCACTTTTGGGTCATAGACGACCCTTACAGCCTCTGTATGTCCGGTTTGGCCCGAGCAGACCTCGCGATAGGTTGGGTTCGGGGTTGATCCGCCTGCATAACCCACAGCTGTCAGCCAGACACCCTGTGTCTGCCAAAATTTACGCTCCGCGCCCCAAAAGCAGCCCAATCCAAGCCAAACCTCCTCAAAACCTTCCGGGCAGGGGGCCTGTATATCACGTGGATATATTGTGTGGCGCTCGGCGCCCAGAAGCGGCGTATCGCGCCCCGGCAGGGCAGAGGCAGCCTCTGGGACAGTTAGGGGTTTGCGTGTGAACATATGGGCTCTCCTTTATCTCTCAAGATGTAAGAAAGACGCAACAGATTGACAATGATAGCTTGCAAAAAAGCCTCGCTTGCGTATATGACACCCTTTACTGGTGAGGTGGCCGAGTGGTCGAAGGCGCACGCCTGGAAAGTGTGTAGGCAGGCAACTGTCTCCAGGGTTC
>JARFRJ010000338.1 GCA_029287305.1 Hyphomonas sp.
CCGCCTGAAAGCAAGACCGATCTGGCCCCAACCCTAGAAGCCACCGATTGGGGGCCTGCAAAACGCATACGCTTTCCGGTCCTAGATGAGACGCTGACCCCGCATTGGGACCGACCGGCCAACTGGCTCCATAGTGCCGCGCCAGAGTGGATCAGAGCGGATTGAGCTAGCCGGCAAGCCTTTTACAAGCTTTGAATAAAGAGGTATCCCTAGAGCGCCTATTCTCTCAAACATCAATGGGTCAGACCCTATATCTTAAGAAAAGGTCACTGTCTGAGTATGTATAGATATATTTCCCTTGCCATTGCCGCCGTTTCCAGAGGGCTCGCCTATGGACATCACAAGCTTTCTGGCGAGGTTAAGAAGCAAAAACAGCAAAGCATTGCCGAGGCCGCCATCAGGGCGCGCGAGGAGATACGTAAAAGCGCCAAACTGTATTTACGCCAGAGCATGATTGATTTCTATATCCGCTTTGGCCTGAAAATGATTGTCCTCTTGGCCTTGTTCAGCCTTATGCGTACCGGGTGGATATCTGAGCTGCAATATGCCTGGCTTATCCTCACCTCAATCGGCCTGTTTATTCTCTGGGACAGTGTGATATTTATCCCGCAAATTCAGTATATTGCCCATAAAATACGCCAATATGGCTGGAACCCCCGCAAAACCTTTGGTGAGGTGGTCGCAGCGCATGTGTTCGACCGTATTTACGCCGAAACACAGGAGAATCTGGCGCAAATGAAGACACATCAAAAGCTTATGATCCGCCTAGCCGGCAATGATCAGGATACACTTACCAAAGAAATCGCTGCCGAGGTTACAGCTATCTCCAAACAGACAAGCTGGTCAGATATCCGCCCCTATCTGATTATGGCGGGTAGCTTTGTCTTGACCTTATCCGGCCTCTATACAGGCTTTATCTGGAGTATAGTTTAAAGCCGAACGACATAAGCCCAAACTATAATATGCGGTCAAGACAAGATTTATCTGCCTATTGACAGGCCAGACATTCCTCATAATCTGTTTGCGGGGTGTCCATACCGGCGATCTCAACCTTGGTTTCAGAGCCGGCAAAGCCCGCGCGCTGGATCGATTTTGAACGGCAATAATAGAGGGATTTCAAGCCCCTTTCCCACGCCGTCCAATGCAGCATGTGCAAATCCCACTTGTCGATATCGCTCGGCAAAAAGAGATTAAGCGACTGGGATTGACAGATATAAGGAGTCCGATCGGCCGCATGCTCAATGATCCAGCGCTGATCCAGTTCAAAAGCGGTACGGAAAACCTGCTTTTCATGATCATCTAGGCACTCCAAATGCTGCACAGAGCCTTCATGCTCCAGAATACTGGTCCACATCTCCGGCGTGTTTTGTCCTTTTTCATCAAGGAGAGATTCCAGATGCGGATTTTTAACCGTGAAGGAGCCAGACAGCGTCTTATGTGTATAGACATTGGCCGGAATAGGTTCAATACCGGCGCTTGTCCCGCCACAAATGATTGAGATGGAGGCGGTCGGAGCAACCGCTAATTTATGGGAGAAGCGCACCATCAAGCCCGCTTCAGCCGCATCCTCACACGCGCCGCGTTCCTTGGCGAGCTTGACAGAGGCTGCATCGGCCTTGCGCCGGATATGCTTGAACATTTGCGTGTTCCAGCTTTTCGCAATCGGGCTTTCCATCGGCACATTCATATTCTGCAGGAAGGAGTGAAAGCCCATCAAGCCAAGCCCGACAGACCGTTCACGCTGGGCAGAATAGACCGCACGCGCCATTTCATCAGGGGCATGATTGATAAAATCCTGCAACACATTGTCCAGAAAGCGGAAAATATCCTCCAGAAAGGTTTCATCCTGTTTCCATTCCAGATATTTCTCTGCATTCAAAGACGACAGACAACACACAGCGGTGCGGTCTTCCCCATTTGAATCAATTCCCGTTGGCAAGGTAATCTCAGAACATAAATTTGACTGGGTTACTTTGAGGCCCAATTTACGTTGATGGGCGGGCATTGCCTTGTTCACCGTATCGGTAAACAGAAGATAGGGCTCGCCAGTCTGGATACGCAGTTCCAGCATTTTCTGCCAGAGTTTGCGGGCATTAACGGTTTTGACCACTTCTTCTGATTTTGGACTGATCAGGTTATATTCCTGATCCGCGCGCACCGCTTCCATGAAATCGTCGGTAATATTGATCCCATGATGCAGGTTCAGACTTTTGCGGTTAAAATCCCCTGACGGTTTGCGGATTTCCAGAAACTCCTCAATTTCCGGATGATGCACGTCGAGATAACAAGCCGCAGAGCCACGCCGCAATGACCCTTGGGAGATCGCCAAAGTGAGCGAATCCATGACACGGATAAAGGGGATAATTCCCGACGTCTGACCATTTTGGCCAACCTTTTCACCGATTGAGCGCACATTGCCCCAATAAGTACCGATACCGCCGCCATTGGACGCCAACCAGACATTCTCCGTCCAGGTTTCAACAATATTATCGAGCGAGTCGCCGACCTGATTCAAAAAGCAGGAGATCGGCAGGCCGCGCTCAGCGCCGCCATTGGACAGGACAGGCGTCGCCGGCATAAACCATAAATTAGACATATAGTCATAAAGGCGCTGGGCATGCGCTTTATCATCCGCATAAGCAGCTGATACCCGCGCAAACATATCCTGGAAGGTTTCCCCATTAAGCAAATAGCGATCTTCCAGTGTCTTTTTACCAAAATCTGTCAGCAGGGCATTCCGGCTATCGTCGGTAATAATATCAGACGGCAGAACGTGCGGACCGGAGGCAACCACATTGAGCTCAGCGCGTTTTGGCTTGCCCCGACGAATACCATTTCTTGGTTTTGTGACCTCAACTGATTCAGCAAGCATATCGACCTTTATCCCTCAACTTTAGATTATTAAACATCGTGAAAGCAAGCTTGGCACCCACATACTGCGGACAAGGCCGTGCTTTAACACTATATGTAGTGTGTGCCAGCCTCAACGGAAGGTCAATGGGCTGCTTGGCCATATTTTATATTTTTTTGTTCCCCTCATTTTATACACTGAGACAATAAAATTATGCACTCGATTTTGACCCGTAAATATTGGGCTGAAAACCGGAATGAGAACATAAAAGGAACAAAATTTTATGTTAAATTCTTGCGAACACGACAGTCTTATATAACCGAATTGTCTAAAGTCGCGTCTCAAAAATCGCGAAGCCATCCCAAATGAGAATCATTGACCGGAGTTTTCCGGAAAGGCGCGTGCAATTTTTTGATTCCATTCATATAGCGCAGCCCAGTTCCTAGGTTCATTTTCCATCAGGCCGAGACGGACAATCACCAAA
>JARFRJ010000180.1 GCA_029287305.1 Hyphomonas sp.
GTGATATAGCGATGCGAAAGTGTCGCCGCTGAAACAATCGCCGCATCTGAAATACGCACACCATGATGGGCTTCATAGCGACCTTTAAGCCCACGCAAGATAGAGATCGTGTCTTCAATATTCGGCTCATCAATATATACAGCCATAAATCGACGCGCGAGCGCCGCATCTCCTTCGACATATTTGCGATATTCATCCAGCGTCGTCGCGCCGATACAGTGCAGCTCTCCGCGAGCCAGAGCCGGTTTCAGCAGATTCGATGCATCCATGGCCCCATCGGCTTTCCCCGCTCCGACCAGCGTATGCATCTCGTCAATAAACAGGATAACCCCGCCGGCGGCCTGCTCGATCTCAGACAGGACCGCTTTCAGACGCTCTTCAAATTCACCTCGAAATTTCGCGCCCGCAATCAAAGCCCCCATATCAAGGGAAAGCAATTGCTTACCTTTCAGGCTTTCGGGCACATCGCCATTAACAATACGCAAGGCAAGGCCCTCGGCAATCGCCGTCTTACCAACGCCCGGCTCCCCGATCAAAACCGGATTATTCTTGGTGCGACGGGAGAGAACCTGCACGGCGCGGCGAATTTCCTCATCTCTCCCGATCACAGGATCAAGCTTGCCGGAACGCGCATCAGCGGTCAGATCGCGGGTATATTTCTTCAAGGATTCATAAGTGTCTTCAGCCGTAGCACTGTCTGCGGTACGTCCCTGGCGCAATTTGTCAATCGCGCCGTCCAGTCCTGTCGGCGTCACACCCGCCGCGCTAAGCGCTTTAGAGGCCTCATCCTTGTCCAGCTTTAGAATGGCTTGCAAAAGCCGCTCGCTGGAAATGAATTTGTCGCCTTTGGCTTTCGCATCTTCTTCTACCGATGAGATCAACTTGGCCATGGCTGGGCTGGCATAAAGCCGGCCATCACCACCGGTCACGGTCGGCAATTTATCAAGAGCAGCCTTGGCTTTTTGTAAGGCAACCGGGGCCTGTCCACCGCTCGCGCGGATCAGATTGGCGGCCAATTGATCAGCTTCCTCAAGCAGGCTGACCAAGAGATGGGAGGGGGTCAATTGTTGATGACTGGCGCTGATTGCCAGATTTTGGGCTGTTTGCAGGGCCCCCTTGGCCCGCTCTGTATATGTTTCAAGGTTCATAATATCCCTCTCCTTTGAAGCAGGGTTAAAGTTAGGCCCACCGGCACTGCGCATGGGCATTAAGATCAGCATCCTGAATATCAGCGATACTGTTTTACAAATTATAGGTGGGGGGTATTTTCAGCGCTTCAAGAGGTAAAAAAGCTTAAACGTTTTGAGGTAAGGCCAAGCTTAGAGCGTGTCCGAGCTAACTGCGCCAGCGCAAAGTCACCGGCTTAATCGGATTGATAAAATCACGCGCTTGCGTGCGCGACGCCGCCCATTCACGTTTCAGCGTCTGATACCATTTGGCCTGCACATCAATATCATCAATCCACAGCATCGCACTTTGATGGGCCAGTCCCTGATTTTGCAAATCCACCATATCAGCGTCTTGCTTCAGAAAGGTTTTACCACCGCGTTTGAGAAGCGGCATCGCCAGATTTAACAGCATAGCCCCCTGCCACCAGGTCAGTTGTGTGATCTGTGTTTTCTCGGTCGAAACCGGGGTGAGGCAGGTTAGGGTTATAAAACGCGCCTTTGCATTCTCAACAATTTCCCAGCGATAGCCGGGCAATTGAAACAGGATTTGCGTACTCACATCGCCGCCAAAGACAAGGCGATAAGGCAAGGAATTGGCCGATGGCGTATGGCGGGCAATCGCCCAGCCCCGCTCGGAAGGCTCAAACCGCTTGGCTTTTGGCTTCAGGCCAGCAGAGGGCGGACGCCACCACCATTGCGAATGCACAAAAGGCACATGCGCCGGGTCCATGAGCCCAACCACGGCATGGTCCATATGCGCATTGAACATATGTGAGAGCGTGAATTTTGGTCGCGCTGGCAAGGCCCCAAAATCAGGCGGCGATACATCCGGCTCACCGGAAAATCTTTTATCATGCGAGATATAAACGAAAATCATGCCCGCTTTTTCGTGCACAGGATAGCGGCGAACCTTCACCCGATCGGCCTTAAAGTCTTGATCCTCTATCAAGGAGGGCATCAGACGGCAGACGCCATCTGTGCCAAAGCGCCACCCATGATAAGGACATTGGATGGTGGGTTCATCTTCGGTATCTATCTGGCGTCCCTCAGAAAGCGGTACAAGGCGATGCGGGCAGATATCGCGCAGGGCAAACACCTCCCCCGCCCTGGTTCGGGCCAGCATGATCGGCTCCCCAAGAATCATGCGGCGCTCTTGCTGGCCGCGCTTGATCTCATCTGACAAGGCACCAAGATACCAGCTATCAGTCAGAAACCCGTCTTCTGTGAGGCCCTTAGAAGGTTTTGATGCAGAGGATGTATCAGCCATAGCCCCAGTTTATAGGGATCAAAAGATAGATCAAATCATTCATGATATAATCGACACATTTCACCCACCCCTTTTTTGCCCGGCCCCTTGACCTTGGGGCTGAAATTCCGCACTGGCTGTGAATTAATTCAAGTGATGCAAGAAGGATGTATACTCAGGATGATTGGCCCAAAACCGCTGCCCAGTATTCTCGACATTGTTCCCTATAAGGGCGGCGAACCGTCCAAGACAGGCTGGAAGCTCTCCTCAAACGAAAATCCCCTCGGCGCGTCAGATAAAGCCAAAAGTGCGATCGCAGCGGCCAGCCAGAGCCTAGAGCGCTATCCAGATGGCTCAGCCACAGCGCTGCGCCGGGCTATCGGGGCCAAATATGGTCTGGACCCGGAGCGATTGATTATCGGCGCAGGTTCAGATGAAATCTTTCAATTACTTGGCCGGGCCTATTTGCGCCAAGGCGATGAAATTATTCAAAGCGCTCATGGATTTCTGGTCTATCGCCTCATCGCCCAGCAGAGCGGCGCGATCACTAAAAGTGCGCCGGAGACAAATTATACGGCCAATGTCGATGCCATTTTAAGTGAAGTGACCGACAAGACCCGCATCGTCTTCCTAGCCAATCCGAATAATCCAACCGGAACCTATTTACCCTATTCGGAAATTGAGCGCCTGCATGCCCGATTACGCTCGGATATTATGCTGGTTTTGGATGGGGCCTATGCCGAATATGTGACGACCCCTGATTATCAGGACGGGGCAAAGCTTGCTGAAACCGCCTCCAATGTGCTGATGACGCGCACATTCTCCAAAATACACGGGCTAGCTGCCTTGCGTCTTGGATGGGCCTATGGGCCTGCCCCCATAATCGATGTGCTGAACCGGGTGCGCGGACCGTTTAATGTCAACGCTCTGGCGCTCGCGGCGGGTCTGGCTGCGCTGGAAGATGATGCTTTCATGGCGCAATCAATCGCACATAATACAAAGGAATTAGCGCGCATGCAGGCTGGCCTGGACGCGCTTGGGTTTACTTATGTGCCCAGTGTAGGAAATTTCCTGCTCGTAATATTTACCGATGAGGCTGAGAAACGCGCCATGGATAGGCATTTACGTAGCCGTGATATTGTCGTGCGCGATATGACCGCTTATGGCCTGCCTGCCTGTTTGCGCATATCTCTTGGGACAGAGGCAGCCAATTCAGATGTGCTGGCCGCCTTTAAATGCTTTGCGCGGGCCTGATTTTTAATGGCGCAGCCTGTCTTTCCTAAACTTGCGATTATTGGCGCTGGGCTAATTGGCAGTTCAATTGCGCTCGCCGCCAAGGCCAAAGGGACAGCTTCAGAGATTGCGCTTTATGATATGAGCAAAGATGTTCGTGCCCGCGCCCGCAAGGCTGGATTGCCCGGCGTGAAAGACAGCGTTGAGGCCGCGGCCCAAAGTGCCGATTGTACGCTTCTATGTGTTCCGGTCGGCGCGCTGAAAGCGGCAAGCGGCGCGATTGCACCGCATTTGAAAGCTGGCTCTATCCTGAGTGATGTCGGTTCGGTGAAAGGCGCAGCCTATAGCGCCATGGCAGAACACTGTCCGCAAAATGTCTATCTTATCCCTGGGCATCCAATTGCAGGAACAGAAAAATCTGGTCCAGAAGCTGGATTTTCCAGCCTGTTTGAAAATCGCTGGCATATCTTGACCCCGCAAAAAGACCAGAGTGATGACTATCGACATGCAACCGACAGGCTGGCTGAGTTTTGGCGCAAGCTTGGAGCACGCATCGCGATCATGGGTCAGGAGCGCCATGACCGGGTTCTGGCCATGACCTCTCACCTGCCCCATCTGATCGCCTATAATATTGTTTCCACAGCCTATGATATGGAAACGGTGGATGAGGGCGAAGTGGTGAAATATTCAGCCGGGGGCTTTCGCGATTTCACCCGAATTGCAGCCTCTGACCCGACCATGTGGCGAGATATTTTTCTGACCAATAAAACGGCCCTGCTCGAGACATTAGATCGCTTCAGCGAAGATCTGAATGCCTTGCGCGCCGCGATCTGCGCGGATGATGGGGAAGAATTGTTTAAAGCCTTTGAGCGAGCGCGGGGTATTCGGCATGCCATTCTGGAAGCCGGGGAAGATGCCGATATGGTTAATTTCGGTCGCAATCCAAAAGAAGACATATAGAGCGTATTGAAGTAAATTGGCGCTATTTGAATTTATAGGCCTATGCGCTGAGAAGCTCCTGAAAATACGCAATGGTTCTGGCTAGTCCCGCCTCCAGCTCTGTCGATGGGCTCCAGTCAAGCCTCTCTTTGGCGCGGGAAATATCCGGACGTCTCTGCTGGGGATCATCTTGCGGCAAAGGTTTGAAGACAATCTCAGAGGAGGATCCGGTTAGGCGTAACACCGTCTCGGCTAGGGATTTGATGGTCATTTCGGCTGGATTGCCAAGATTGATCGGGCCTGTCTCGTGCGCCTCTGTTGCCATCAGGGCTAGGAACGCTTCGACCATATCATCGACATAGCAAAAAGAGCGCGTCTGTGCCCCATCCCCATAGAGCGTGATCGGAACGCCTTCCAAAGCTTGCAGGATGAAATTTGAGACCACGCGGCCATCATTGATATGCATACGTGGTCCATAAGTGTTGAAAATGCGCGCGACTTTAATATTCAGGCCATGCTGGCGGTGATAATCAAAAAACAGGGTTTCAGCCGCCCGTTTACCCTCATCATAACAGGACCGGATACCAATCGGATTAACATTTCCCCAATAGTCCTCGGTTTGCGGATGAACGACCGGATTGCCATACACTTCTGAGGTCGAGGCTTGCAAAACTGGAACATTCAAACGTTTGGCCAACCCCAATATATTGATTGAGCCATGCACGGAGGTTTTCAGAGTTTGTACCGGGTCATGCTGATAATGGATCGGAGCGGCAGGACACGCCAGATGATAAATCGCATCGGCTTCCAGATAAAGCGGAAAGGTCACATCATGACGGATAAGCTCAAAACGTGGATGCTGCAGGAGGTGCGCTATATTGGCTTTGGTCCCCGTGTAGAAATTATCCACACAGAGAACCTCATCGCCTTGTGCAATCAGCCGGTCACTCAGATGCGAGCCCAAAAAGCCTGCGCCGCCAGTGACAATAATCCGCTTTGCCAAGGCCTTCATGACTTGCCATGCTTATGTTGCACCACGCTCTAGACCCCGTCCATTCGAAGGGCGGCGACAAAGGCTTCCTGCGGAATATCCACTTTACCGAATTGACGCATACGCTTTTTGCCAGCCTTTTGCTTGTCCAGAAGCTTCCGCTTACGCGTCGCATCCCCCCCATAGCATTTGGCGGTGACATCCTTGCGCATGGCCGAAATGGTCTCACGCGCGATCACTTTCGCACCGATCGCGGCCTGCACGGGGATTTTGAACATTTGCCGCGGGATCAAATCTTTCAGACGTTCACACATTTGTCGCCCGCGGCTTTCAGCACGATCGCGATGGACCAGCATGGCGAGCGCATCGACCGGCTCATCATTGACCAGAATACTCATTTTGACGAGATTTTCAGGCCGGTGCCCAACCAGTTCATAATCGAAACTGGCATATCCTTTGGAGATGGATTTCAATCGGTCATAAAAATCAAAGACCACTTCATTCAGAGGCAGTTCATATTTCATCATAGCCCGTTTGCCCACATAGGTCAGCTCTGTCTGGATGCCGCGTCGATCCTGACATAGTTTCAGGACACCGCCGAGATACTCATCCGGGGTGAATATGGTCGCCTCAATCCAAGGCTCGCGAATTTCAGCGACTTTTACCACATCTGGCATATCAGATGGATTATGCAGCTCTATCTCGGTCCCATCTGTCATAGTTAGCTCATAAACCACGCTCGGGGCCGTGGCGATAAGGTCAAGATCAAACTCACGACTGAGACGTTCCTGGATAATTTCCAGATGCAATAGGCCCAGAAAGCCGCAGCGAAAGCCCATGCCCAGCGCTGCAGAGGTTTCCATCTCCCAGGAAAAGCTCGCATCATTCAGTTTTAATTTACCCATAGAGGCACGCAAATCATCAAAATCACTCGCATCCATCGGAAACAGGCCGCAAAATACGACCGGCTGGACATCCTTATAACCGGGCAGAGGCCCCGCGCAAGGACGGCGCTCTTCGGTGATCGTATCCCCAACCGAACAATCCGCCACATCCTTGATAGAGGCAACCAGAAACCCGACCTCGCCCGGACCAAGCGTCTCAACATGGACAGGTTTTGGCCCGAACACGCCGACATGATCAATATCATATGTGCTGCCCGTCTTCATCATACGGATTTTCTGTTTCTTTTTCAGGATACCATCAACGACACGCACGATCACGACCACACCAAGATAGGGGTCATAATAGGCATCAACCAGAGAAACTTTCAAAGGCGCGCTAGCATCACCTTCAGCCGGGGGCGGCAATTGTTTGACAATCGCTTCCAGCACATCTTCTATACCAAGGCCCGTTTTGGCCGAGGTCAGGACTGCGCCGGAGGCATCCAGACCGATCACTTCCTCGATTTGCTCTGCCACGCGGTCAATATCGGCCGCAGGCAAGTCTACCTTGTTTAGAACCGGGACAATCTCATGCTCTTGATCAATCGCCTGATAGACATTGGCCAGCGTCTGGGCCTCCACGCCCTGGCTGGCATCAACGACAAGCAAGGAGCCCTCGCAAGCGGCAAGACAGCGCGATACCTCATAGCTGAAATCAACATGCCCGGGCGTGTCCATCAGGTTCAGCGTATAGGTTATGCCGTCCTTGGCGGTATAGGCAAGGCGCACTGTTTGCGCCTTGATCGTAATGCCGCGCTCTTTTTCAATATCCATATTATCAAGGACCTGATCGGACATTTCCCGATCTGTCAGGCCACCGCAATGCTGGATCAGGCGATCAGCCAATGTGGATTTGCCATGGTCAATATGGGCAATAATGGAGAAATTGCGAATATGTTCAATCGGTGTGCTCATTGATAGTATATAGCCTGCCTCGCTGGTCTGGAAAAGCGGCAAAATGTGCGTCATGACACGATTAAGGTTTACATTACTGTTACGATGTCGACCAATCGCTCATTAATATAATAAACTCTCTTACCTTTTTTGTGTTTTTTGACGAAACCAGCCTTGGTAAGCTTTGAGCATCGAAACTGTATCAAAGTCATAAGCTGAAGGTAATTTTGGGAGTTCATATCTTGCTTTAAACAAGACACGTTTCTCCTCATAAAGGGCTGATTTTGAGGAAAAAAATATTAATCTCCACAAAAATTGCTATTTTTGAGTTTATCAAATGCAAATACCTCAAAAAAGGTCTTTTTTGAGTTTGTAAGGATAATCGCCACAAAATGCCCCTTTTTTGAGGCTATGTGTGGTTATGTAATGTGTCAGGCACAAAAAGCGCCGTTTTATGTTTGCTTATCGTCATAAGTATACCTTCATCTTGGCAGTATCACTTGCGATTGTTTGACCCGGCCATAGGCAAAACTCGTATCAATCGCCGCAATGCCGGGTATGGACTGCAAGTGATCGCGGACAAATTTCTCATAGGCTTCCAGATCGGTAGCTAGGACCCTTAATTGATAATCCCAGCGCCCGGTCATGAGCCAACAATCAATAATCTCTGGCTCAGATTTAAAGGCCGTCTCGACTTGGCTGACAGTCGTATTATCATGACGTTCCAGTTTGATACGAATGAAAACGGTTACCGGAAGGCCAAGCGCTTTTTGATCGACCAAAGCGCTATAACCGCGAATGATCCCCGCCTCTTCCAAAAGCCGCACGCGTCTTAGACAGGGCGAAGGGGATAGGTGCACGCGCTCTGACAATTGCTGATTGGTCAACCGTCCATTAGATTGCAGTTCGACAAGAATTTGGTGATCTTTGCTGTCCATTCCCACATTAATAGCAGAATATTCCAATTTACACCATTAAAATTGGAATATTTAGGCATTAATATATGAGCTGTTCTGATACAATGAAAACAGTTTGTAGAGTGAGTCTTTTTGGAGATATTTGTCATATGACCCTGGATAAGACCAAGGCTGGGTTTTCCACCCGTGCCATTCATTCGGGCTATGATCCCTTAAGCGAGCATGGCGCGCTGACGCCGCCTGTGCATCTAACCTCGACCTTTGCCTTTGACAGCGCAGAGACTGGCGG
>JARFRJ010000194.1 GCA_029287305.1 Hyphomonas sp.
AAAACGCCCGGGTGCCATGCCCGATCTCGGCGAAATTAGTGCAGAAGCGCGTATAGCCTTCCTGACCAAATGGGCCAGCCCGCCGCGAAGCACCGCCAAATGGCGCGAAATTGAAATCCCGTCAGCCAATGGCCATGGCACAGCCAAAGCTCTCGCCCAGCTCTATGCGGCTTATGCCACTATGGGAAAGCTGAACGGTATGCGTCTTTTCAGCAAGGCGACATGGGAAGCGCTCACCCGGCAAAGATGCGCCGGACCCGATCGCGTCCTACCCTTTGATATGTCGTTCGGGGCCGGTATTATGCGGAATAATAATCTGGCCTTCGGGCCTCATCCGGGGGCGCTTGGCCATTCCGGTTGGGGCGGGTCTGCCGCGCTCGCGGACCCCGATCGCGGTCTCTCTGCCGCTTATGTGATGAACCGACAAAGCAATATATTGCTGGGCGACCCCCGCTCCAAACGCCTGTTTGCCAGCCTCTATGCCTGCCTTTAAAGCATATTCAGCAACACCTTGACGCATTTATAATTTTTTTGAAACCCTATAGCATATCGCAATCGCGTCGGCGCAGGCGACTAAAAGCACCGCGGGATTTACCTGCATTGGCTTTCTGCCAGCCATCGACAGAGAAAATGATCAAGGCGAGCCAGATAAATACAAAGGCTAGGGCATGGGTCAGCGCAAACGCCTCCCGGAAGACAAGGACAGCGAGGAGAAATTGTAGGCTGGGGGCCATATATTGCATAATCCCGATTGTCGTTAATTGCAGGCGTTTGGCCGCCACAGCAAACAAGATGAGAGGGATCGCGGTCACCGGGCCAGCAAAGATCAGCAAGCCAATATCCAAGACCGACCCTGTTCCCCAGAGCGGACTGCCTTGCCCGCTGAGCCAATGCATCCAGATCAGCGCGACCGGAAACAGCATCGCCGTTTCCACCACAAACCCGGCCCGCCCATCAATCTGTACGGTTTTACGAATGAGGGAATAGGCGGCAAAACTGAAACAGAGAAAAAGCGCAACAATCGGCACGCCGCCCAGCGCAATGCCCATAATCACAACGCCAATCCAAGCCAGAGCCACAGCCGTCCATTGCGCCCGGTTCAAGCGTTCAGCAAAAAATATCGCCCCAATGGCAACATTGACGAGCGGATTGATATAATAGCCAAAGCTTGCCTCTAGGACGCGGTCCTGCCCCACAGCCCAGATATAAATCAACCAATTGGCGGCGATAAGCATGGAGGATAAAAGCAGCCAGCCGATAATCTTGCGATTGAAGGCCGCTTTTATAGCGGGCAATTGACGGGCCACGATCAGAAGAAGCAAACCGGTCGGCAAGGCCCAGACAATACGGTGCGCCAGCATCGTCGTCGGATCAATATGCCCCAGAACCTTAAAATAGATCGGCAAAAAACCCCATATAGCATAGGCAAAAAAGGCGGCGAAAAAGCCAAGACGTGTTTCAGAGGACATCAGACGGGGTCCCTATAGACGGGGCAATGGCGTGATCGCAAAGGCGCGTTTCATAAGTCTAGTGACGCGTAGAGACCCCAGATGGCACAGCGCCTTGTGATTGCATAGGCCCAAAAAAGCAAAGCTGGTATAGCCGCGCCGCACAGGAGCTTTCTATTTGCATTTCACCCTGTTTTGCGGGCCTTAACTCGGAGACGCTCTAGGCAGCGCCAACCGGGTTGAGCTGACCTTCAGCCTTTAGAATACCGCGATTGAGCAATTCCTCGGCAATTTGCACAGCATTAAGCGCAGCGCCTTTGCGCAAATTGTCAGAGACGCACCAGAAGGCAAGACCGTTCTCCACACTATGATCCTCGCGCACGCGTGAGATAAAGGTCGCCCAGTCGCCAACACAATCGATCGGCGTGATAAATCCATCTTCTTCTGGATTGTCGATCAGCATAATGCCGGGGCTCGTGCGCAAAAGCTCTCGCGCAGCTTTCGCGCTCATCGGGGTTTTAAGCTCAACATGCACCGCTTCACTATGCCCCACAAAGACCGGCACGCGCACACATGTCACACTGAGCTTGATGTCTGGATCAATCATTTTGTGAGTTTCATTCCACATTTTGGCTTCTTCATCCGTATACCCATCCGGGCGGAAATTCCCGATTTGAGGGATGACATTAAACGCGATTTGTTTAGAAAACTCTTCTGGCTGAGGCGCCTGATTGACAAATATCCCCTTGGTCTGGTTCCATAACTCATCCATCGCCGCCTTACCTGCGCCGGAAGTGGATTGATAGGTTGCAACCACAACGCGCTTCAAGCCCGCCGCTTCGTGCAAGGGCTTGAGGGCAACGACCAATTGCGCGGTCGAGCAATTGGGATTAGCGATGATATTCTTCTTCGCATAGCCAAGGATCGCCTCCGGGTTCACTTCCGGAACGATCAGAGGGACATCCGGATCCATCCGCCAGGCTGAGGAATTATCAATCACGATACAGCCTGCTGCGCCAATTTTCGGCGACCATTCGAGTGAAACCTTACCCCCAGCTGACATCAGACAAATGTCCACTTTGGAAAAGTCAAACTGCTCCAGATCATGGCATTTCAACATTTCATCGCCATAGCTCACCTTACGCCCCATTGAACGCCGGGAGGCCACAGCAAAGACCGCATCCGCCGGGAAAGCCCGCTCATGCAGAACATTCAACAATTCCTGACCAACATTTCCCGTGGCCCCAACAATCGCTATCCGTGTCGCCATGTCCGTATCCTTTTTAATGTCCAAACCTGATAATAAGGCATATTCGAATGAAAGAGGGTTTATAGCCTGACAACCCAAAGCGCAAAAGACTATTTTCGACCTATATGTTTTTATTTAAATAATTTTATGTTTTCGCGTATAAAGCGTATTAAAATATCTTCGAGCAAGCCGGAACCGTTTGGGCAGCATAGGTCGACACGCTCCAAGCTGTAAGGTCCATTTAACCCTTACGCGCATGCCAGAGCCATTCGGCATTGCCGCTTCCCCCTTGGATGGGGCTTTGTACCGTCGCGAGGACAGGCCAGTATTGTGCGCTCATCCAATCTTGAAATCTGGCAAAGCATTGCTCTGTGATATCTTTGTCCCTGACAATGCCTTTGCGACCAATATGGGCTTTACCAACTTGGAATTGC
>JARFRJ010000350.1 GCA_029287305.1 Hyphomonas sp.
GCCAGTGGTTGCATCGGTGCGTGAATTTTTCGGGTCTTCACAGCTTTCCCAATTTATGGACCAGACCAATCCGCTGTCGGAAATTACCCATAAGCGGCGTTTGTCGGCGCTTGGACCGGGCGGGTTGACCCGTGAGCGGGCCGGGTTTGAGGTGCGCGATGTGCATCCGACCCATTATGGGCGGATTTGCCCGATTGAGACCCCGGAAGGCCCGAATATCGGTCTGATCAACTCTCTGGCCACGCATGCGCGGATCAATAAATATGGCTTTATTGAGAGCCCTTATCGTAAAGTGGTGAATGGCAAACAGGAGGGCGAAGTGGCCTATCTGTCGGCCATGGAAGAGACCCGTTTTGCGATTGCGCAGGCCAATTCCGAGGTCGATGCCGATGGCAATCTGATCAATGAATTTGTCAATGCCCGCGTCAATGGCGAGGCCACACTCGTCCCACGTGCGGAAGTGCAATATATGGACGTCTCGCCCAAACAGGTCGTGTCTGTGGCCGCGTCGCTTATTCCATTCTTGGAAAATGATGATGCGAACCGGGCTCTGATGGGTTCAAACATGCAACGTCAGGCTGTCCCGCTTGTGCAATCTGAGGCCCCGCTTGTCGGGACCGGTATGGAGGCCGTGGTGGCACGTGACAGCCGCGCGGCAGTTGTGGCCAAGCGTAGCGGTATCGTTGAGCAAGTGGATGCGCGGCGTATTGTGGTTCGGGCAACCGAGGATGCCGCAGTCGGGCGGTCCGGTGTGGATATTTACCGTTTGGCCAAGTTCCGTCGCTCCAACCAAAACTCCTGCATCAATCAACGTCCGATCGTAAAAGTGGGCGATAAAGTGGTCAGCGGGGATATCATCGCTGATGGTCCGTCAACCGATTTGGGTGAGCTGGCGCTCGGAAAGAATGTTCTGGTCGCCTTCATGCCGTGGAATGGCTATAATTTTGAGGATTCCATCCTGATTTCAGAGCGGATCGTGAAAGATGATGTCTTTACCTCTATCCATTTGGAAGAATTTGAGATCGCCTCACGCGATACCAAATTGGGCCCGGAAGAAATTACCCGCGACATTCCCAATGTCGGCGAGGAGGCTTTACGTAATCTTGATGAAGCCGGGATTGTTGCTGTCGGCGCTGAAGTGAAAGCGGGCGATATTCTCGTCGGTAAAGTCACGCCAAAGGGTGAAAGCCCGATGACGCCGGAAGAGAAATTGCTGCGGGCCATTTTCGGTGAAAAAGCCTCCGATGTGCGCGACACGTCTTTGCGCGTTCCACCCGGTGATGCCGGGACCGTTGTTGAGGTCCGGGTGTTTAACCGTCATGGGATCGACAAGGATCAGCGAGCCTTGCAGATTGAGCGTGAGCAAATTGAAGCATTGCAGGAAGATAAGGAAGACGAGCAGTCTATTCTGGAGCATAATACCTATGCCCGGTTAAAGGATTTGCTGGTTGGCAAAGAAGCCTTGACCGGCCCGCGCGGAATTGAGCCGGGCATTTTGAAAGTCTCTGATCTTGATCAGCTTGGATCCAGCCAGTTATGGCAGATTGCCCTACAAGATGAAGCGGTCCAAGGCGAGGTCGATAGTCTGAAAGGGCAATTCGATGCAGCGATCAAGGATTTGGAAGACCGTTTCAACAATAAGGTGGAAAAGGTTCAGCGCGGTGATGATTTGCCGCCTGGCGTCATGAAGGTTGTGAAAGTCTTTATTGCGATCAAGCGTAAATTGCAGCCGGGCGACAAAATGGCCGGACGACATGGCAATAAAGGGGTCATTTCGAAGATCAATCCGATTGAGGATATGCCTTTCCTAGAAGATGGAACGGCGGTGGATGTCGTTTTGAACCCGCTTGGCGTTCCGTCGCGTATGAATGTCGGACAGATATTGGAAACCCATATGGGCTGGGCGAGTGCCGGGCTTGGCAAGCTTATTGATGAGGCTTTGGAGCAATGGCATCAGGATCATGACGCCAAGTCTCTCCGCAAGGTTCTCAGCCATGCTTATGGCGAGGATGGCGGCGGCGTCGATTTGCCTGAAAGCGAGGAAGAATTGATCGAGCTTGCGGGCAATCTTACCAAGGGTGTGCCGATTGCAACCCCTGTGTTTGATGGTGCGCGAGAGCCCGATATTGTTACCATGCTGGAACGGGCAGGCCTCGATGGCTCTGGACAGGTGACCCTATATGATGGTCGCACGGGCGAAGCGTTTAACCGTCCGGTGACGGTGGGCTATAAATATTTGCTTAAATTGCACCATTTGGTGGATGAGAAAATTCACGCCCGTTCGACAGGGCCCTATTCACTGGTCACACAGCAGCCTCTTGGCGGTAAAGCCCAGTTTGGGGGGCAGCGTTTTGGTGAAATGGAGGTTTGGGCGCTTGAAGCCTATGGCGCGGCCTATACTTTGCAGGAAATGCTGACCGTTAAATCGGATGACACAGCTGGACGTGCCAAAGTCTATGAATCGATCGTTCGCGGCGATGACACATTTGAAGCGGGCGTCCCGGAAAGCTTTAATGTTTTGATCAAGGAGATGCGTTCCCTTGGACTGAATGTTGAGCTGATTGAAGAAGAAAGATCTGACTAGCTTGACTATGATCGCGTAACCCATGACGGAGTGAGCTTGAAATCTTCTGCGATTTCAGGCTTCCCCCCAGACACAGCTTATCCCTAACGCACCCAGAAGGAGCGGGCCATATGCGCCAAGACGTAGCCAATATTTTTAATCCTAATGCCGCCCCCCCAAGTTTTGAGGCGATCAAAATCTCCATAGCGAGCCCGGAGAAAATCCGGTCTTGGTCATCTGGAGAGATTAAAAAGCCTGAAACCATTAATTATCGGACTTTCAAGCCGGAAAAAGACGGCCTGTTCTGTGCGCGTATTTTTGGTCCGATCAAGGATTATGAGTGCGTTTGCGGTAAATATAAGCGGATCAAATATCGTGGCATTACCTGTGAGAAGTGCGGCGTTGAAGTTACCCTTGCCCGGGTGCGGCGCGAGCGTATGGGCCATATTGATCTGGCCTCGCCTGTGGCGCATATCTGGTTTCTAAAATCCCTGCCATCGCGTATTTCCGGTCTATTGGATATGGCGCTGAAGGATGTTGAGCGGGTTTTGTATTTCGAGAGTTATCTCGTGATTGAGCCGGGTCTGACGCAATTGGAGCCGAAACAGCTGCTCACCGAAGAAGAGCATATGGAGGCTCAGGACCTCTATGGCGAAGAGGCCTTCAATGCCATGATCGGTGCGGAGGCGATTGAGGAAGTTCTGAAAAATATTGATCTGGAAGCGACGGCAGAGGAATTACGCATTGAAGTGCGTGAGGCCACCTCAGAGCTGAAGCTGAAAAAAGCGGCCAAAAGGCTGAAAATCATTGAGGCTTTCCTGGCCTCAAAAGCTAAGCCGGAATGGATGATTATGTCTATTATTCCGGTTATACCGCCGGATTTGCGCCCACTTGTTCCCCTGGATGGTGGCCGGTTTGCCACGTCTGATCTAAACGATCTTTATCGCCGGGTGATCAATCGGAATAACCGATTGAAGCGGTTGATGGAATTACGCGCACCGGACATTATTATCCGGAATGAAAAGCGTATGTTGCAGGAATCTGTGGATGCGTTGTTTGACAATGGTCGTCGTGGCCGGGTGATTACAGGCAATAATAAGCGTCCGCTTAAATCCCTGTCTGACATGCTGAAAGGCAAGCAGGGACGGTTCCGTCAAAACCTGCTCGGCAAACGTGTCGATTATTCCGGTCGTTCTGTTATCGTCGTTGGGCCGAATATGAAACTGCATGAATGCGGCCTGCCTAAGAAGATGGCGCTGGAATTATTCAAGCCCTTCATCTATGCCCGTCTTGATGCCAAGGGCTTGGCCGGTACGGTTAAAGCGGCCAAGAAACTGGTTGAAAAAGAGCGCCCTGAAGTTTGGGATATTCTTGAAGAGGTGATCCGCGAGCATCCTATCTTGTTAAACCGGGCACCAACCTTGCACCGTTTGGGAATTCAGGCCTTTGAGCCGAAATTGATCGAAGGCAAAGCGATCCAGCTTCATCCGCTCGTCTGCGCTGCCTTTAATGCCGATTTCGATGGTGACCAGATGGCCGTTCACGTGCCGCTAAGCCTGGAAGCCCAGTTGGAAGCGCGCGTTTTGATGATGTCGACCAATAATATTCTCTCTCCAGCCAATGGAAAGCCGATTATTGTGCCGTCACAGGATATCGTCCTTGGCCTTTATTATCTCTCATTGGAGAAGGATGGGGAGCGTGGGGAAGGTATGGTCATCTCTGATTCGGCAGAACTTGAGCATGCCTTGAATGCGCAAAGCCTGTCCTTGCATTCGAAAATCAAAGCCCGCTATGAAACTTTTGATGCCCAAGGCAAGCCGATTGTGCAGTTGATTGACACGACGCCCGGGCGTTTGATGATTACGGATCTGTTGCCCCGCGATTCAAAGATACCGGCTGAGCTTGGCAATCAGTTGATGACCAAAAAGGCCATTGGCGACTTGATTGGCGAAGTTTATCGAAATTGCGGCCAAAAGGCGACGGTCATCTTCTGTGATCGCTTGATGGGCCTTGGTCTGCGCGAAGCCTGTAAGGCGGGTATTTCCTTTGGTAAGGATGATATGGTCATTCCGGCGGCAAAAAAACTCCTCGTCGATGCAACGCGCGATCAGGTTTCTGAATTTGAACGCCAATATGCCGATGGCTTGATTACGCGAAATGAGAAATACAATAAAGTCGTGGATGCTTGGTCAACCTGTACCGACAAAGTGGCTGATGCGATGATGGAAGCGGCTGGTGAAACCCACATTAATGAGGTGACGGGCCTGTCAGAAGAGACCAATTCGGTCTTTATGATGGCGCATTCCGGTGCGCGCGGATCGAAAAATCAGATGAAGCAATTGGCGGGAATGCGTGGCCTGATGGCCAAACCGTCCGGTGAAATCATCGAAACGCCCATTACGTCCAACTTTAAGGAAGGCCTATCTGTCCTTGAATACTTCAACTCGACCCACGGGGCTCGTAAAGGTCTGGCCGATACAGCGCTCAAGACGGCCAATTCAGGTTATCTGACACGTCGCCTTGTCGATGTTGCGCAGGATTGCATCGTTAACGAAGAAGATTGCGGTACTGATAAGGGTATTACCCTCGGTCCGGTTATGGATGGCGCGGATATTATTGTGTCGCTGGCTGAGCGTGTGCTTGGACGCACCAATGCCGTGGATGTCAATATCCCCGGTAGTGATGAGATTATCATTCCAGCTGGAACCTATCTGGATGAAACGCAAACTGCGCTGATTGAAACCCATTCTGTTGATCAGATCAAAGTTCGCTCTGCGCTGACTTGCGAAACCGTCAATGGGATTTGCGCAGCGTGTTATGGACGCGATCTGGCCCGGGGCACACCGGTTAATATGGGTGAGGCGGTTGGTGTGATTGCGGCGCAATCTATCGGCGAGCCAGGCACGCAATTGACTATGCGTACCTTCCATATTGGCGGGACAGCGCAGGTGGCTGACAAATCTGCGGTCGAGTGTAATTATGAGGGCGAGTTGCGCTATGAGGGCGAGGCTACAGTGGCGCGCAAAGATAAGACGCTCGTCGTTATTACGCGTCATATGAAGGTTGAGATCATTGATGTCGATGGCCGTGTGAGACAATCCTTCAAGCCGAATTATGGTGCCCGTCTTTTCTTCAAGCGTGGTACAAAAGTTAAGCCAGGGGATAAATTGGCCGATTGGGATCCGTTTGCGTCCCCGATCATTTCCGAAGTGTCCGGCTTTGCCAAATTGGTGGACGTTATTGATGGGGTCACCTCGCGGGAAGAAACCGATGAGGCAACCGGTATTGCGTCACGGGTTCTGATCGATTGGCGCACCGCGTCCAAAGGGGCAGATGTCAAGCCACGTGTTATCCTTGTTGATAAGGCGGGCGAGCCTGTGCTGCTTCCAAATGGCAGCGAGGCGCAATATTTGCTGTCTGTCGGAGCGATCCTGTCGATTGCCGACGGGGATGAGATATTGCCGGGCGATACGCTAGCGCGGATTACCACGGGCGGGGCCAAAACTCGCGATATTACCGGTGGTCTGCCGCGTGTTGCGGAGCTGTTTGAAGCGCGTCGTCCGAAAGATCACGCGATTATTGCTGAAATTGATGGCCGCGTCTCTTATGGCCGCGATTATAAGAATAAGCGCCGTATTTCGATCATTCCGGAAGAAGAGGGAGCCGAGCAAAGCGATTACCTTGTTCCCAAGACCAAGCATTTGGCAGTTCAGGATGGCGATTATATCAAAAAGGGTGAATACCTCATGGATGGCAATCCTGCTCCGCAGGATATATTGAGCATTCTGGGCGTCGAGCCTTTGGCCGATTATCTCATTGAGGAAATTCAGAAAGTCTATCGTCTGCAAGGTGTGCCGATCAATGACAAGCATATTGAAGTGATTGTCCGGCAAATGCTGCAAAAGGTCGAGATTATCTCTAGCGGCGATACGACCTTATTGAAGGGGGAGCATGTCGACGTCGTTGAATTTGATGTCGCCAATGCTGCGGCCCGCAAGAAAAAGAAAGAAGAGGCCACAGGTGTGCCGGTTCTGCTTGGAATTACCAAGGCCAGCTTGCAAACCCGCAGCTTTATCTCTGCCGCGTCCTTCCAAGAAACCACACGCGTTCTTACCGAGGCGTCCTTGCAGGGTAAGGTGGATACATTGGAGGGGCTGAAAGAGAATGTCATTGTCGGGCGTCTTATTCCAGCTGGCACAGGCGGATCTATGCGTCGCTATCGCAAGATTGCGGCGGATCGGGATACGCGTCTGCGTAATGCTCGGGCCAAAGCGGCGGCGGCTGCCGAAGCGGCAGCTCTGGCAGCGCTACCCGCTCCGGATGGCGAAGGAGAAGCGGCTGAATAGAGGGCGTGGACAATAGGGGGAGGACTGTATTTCCCCCTTTGCAGCCTAAGCGCCTAATCATGTGTCTTTATGAAAGAGCGCCTCAAGCAGAAGTCTCTTTCATAAATCGGCCTTTTTTGTTAGATAAGGGCTGAATGGCACATGGAAAGACTTGACGAAAAAGGGCTGGCGGATTAAGACGCCGAGCACACTTGTATATTACATTCCGTATGTTCTATCCAAGACCAGATTAAGTTTTATATGACTGGGAAGTCAGCTATGCCTTCCCAGTTATTGTTTTTGCCAATGAGTGTTTTTGCAAATCAGGTCATGTTTTGACCGTATGAAGAGAAAGAGGCTTTGATGCCAACGATTAACCAACTTATACGCAAGCCGCGTCAACCAAAGCCAAGCCGCAACAAAGTCCCGGCTTTGAAGGCGTGTCCGCAACGTCGCGGTGTTTGTACCCGTGTTTATACAACCACGCCGAAAAAGCCGAACTCGGCTTTGCGTAAAGTGGCGAAAGTCCGGTTGACCTCTGGATATGAAGTGGTGAGCTATATTCCCGGTGAGGGACATAATCTTCAAGAGCACTCTGTGGTTTTGATCCGGGGAGGACGGGTTAAAGATTTACCCGGCGTTCGCTATCATATTCTGCGCGGCGTTCTCGATACGCAAGGGGTGAAGGATCGCAAACAGCGTCGTTCCCATTATGGCGTGAAGCGCCCGAAATAGAAGGTATAAATATATGTCACGTCGCCACAGTGCTGAAAAACGCCAAGTTCTTCCTGATCCAAAATATAAGAATATGATCCTGAGTAAATTCATGAATCAAATCATGGTGGACGGGAAAAAATCAACCGCAGAGCGGATAGTTTATGGGGCGCTGGATTTGGTCGAAAGCCGTGCCAAGCGCGATCCTGTGGACATATTTCAGGATGCCTTGGAGGCGATCTCTCCAAGTGTTGAGGTACGCTCTCGCCGTGTTGGGGGGGCGACTTATCAGGTGCCTGTCGAAGTGCGTCCAGAGCGTCGTCAGGCGCTGGCCATTCGCTGGCTGGCCTCAGCGGCGCGCGCGCGCAATGAAAATACGATGCGTGAAAGACTGGCCGGTGAGCTTATGGATGCCAGCCAAGGCCGCGGCAATGCGGTCAAAAAGCGCGAAGATACGCATAAAATGGCTGAAGCCAACCGTGCTTTTTCCCATTATCGTTGGTAGTTTAACCTCTTTGTTCACCAAACGCGTTAAAGCAATCTCTACATAAAGGTAGCATTTAAATGGCCCGTGACTATCCCCTGGACCGTTATCGAAATTTTGGCATTATGGCGCACATTGATGCCGGTAAAACGACCACAACAGAGCGGATCCTGTATTATACAGGTAAATCCCATAAGATCGGCGAAGTGCATGATGGCGCGGCCACAATGGATTGGATGGAGCAGGAGCAGGAGCGGGGTATCACCATCACTTCTGCGGCGACCACGACCTTTTGGGAACGCACCGAGGATGGCAGTTCCGCCCAGAGCGATAAATTTCGCTTCAATATTATCGATACGCCCGGGCATGTGGACTTTACCATTGAAGTAGAGCGTTCTTTGGCGGTCTTGGATGGCGCGGTATGTGTTTTGGATGCCAATGCCGGGGTTGAGCCGCAGACAGAAACGGTTTGGCGTCAAGCCGATCGTTACAAGGTTCCACGCATTGTTTTTGTTAACAAAATGGATAAAATCGGCGCTGATTTCTTTAATTGTGTAGAGATGATCGCTGACCGTACAGGCGCTATTCCGGCACCTGTCCAGTGCCCGATTGGCTCTGAAACTGAGCTTGAAGGACATGTTGATCTGATCACTATGAAAGAATGGGTCTGGGCCGGGGAAGATCTCGGCGCGAGCTGGGAATTGCGCGATATTCGCCCCGAATTGCAGGATAAATGCGCCGAAATGCGCGCGACCCTGATCGAGATAGCTGTCGAGCAGGATGATGAGGCAATGGAGGCTTATCTGGAAGGCGAAGAGCCGGATGAGGCAACCTTGATCCGTCTTATTCGTCAGGGTACGCTGAGCATGTCTTTTGTGCCGGTTTTGTGCGGCTCTGCGTTTAAAAATAAGGGCGTTCAGCCCATGCTCAATGCGGTGATTGATTTCCTTCCTGGGCCTTTGGATGTCGAAGCCTATAAGGGTTTTATGCCGGGCGATGAGACCGAGACACGTAATATTGAGCGCTCAGCCGATGATGAGCAGCCTTTCTCCGGTCTTGCTTTCAAGATCATGAATGATCCATTTGTCGGCTCATTGACCTTTGTCCGGATATATTCCGGAGCCCTGTCAAAAGGTGGGGCCATAATCAACTCTACCAAGGGCAAAAAAGAGCGTGTGGGTCGGATGATGATGATGCACTCCAATGATCGCGAAGAGATTGATGAGGCGTTTGCAGGTGATATTATTGCGCTGGCGGGCCTGAAAGACACCACGACCGGCGATACATTATGTGATACGTCAAGCCCTGTTGTCTTGGAGACGATGACCTTTCCAGACCCTGTGATTGAGATTGCCGTTGAGCCAAAAACCAAAGCAGACCAGGAAAAAATGTCTGTTGGGTTGCAGCGTTTGGCAGCAGAAGACCCTTCCTTTCGGGTGGAGACGGATCATGAATCCGGTCAAACGATTATGAAAGGCATGGGCGAACTGCATCTGGATATTCTGGTTGACCGCCTGAAGCGCGAGTTTAAAGTTGAGGCTAATATTGGCCAGCCTATGGTGGCCTATCGCGAAGCTCTCGGGCGCGCGGCTGATATTGATTATACGCATAAAAAGCAATCAGGTGGATCCGGGCAATTTGCTCGCATCAAAGTGACATTTGAACCTTTGGAGCCTGGTTCAGGCTTCCAGTTTGAATCTAGCGTTGTTGGCGGTAATGTACCGAAAGAATACATTCCAGGTGTTGAAAAAGGCATTAACAGCGCCAAGGAAAACGGGCTTCTGGCGGGGTATCCGATGACAGATTTCAAAGCGACATTAACCGATGGGGCGTATCATGATGTCGACTCCAGCGTTCTGGCCTTTGAAATTGCCGCGCGCGCGGCTTTCCGCGAGCTGAAAGGCTCCGGCGACCCTCGGCTGATGGAACCGATCATGAAGGTTGAAGTGATTACCCCTGAAGATTATATGGGGGATATCATTGGTGACCTTAACTCCCGTCGGGGACAAATTCAGGGCTCTGAACCGCGGGGTAATGCAACCGCTATCAATGCACATGTGCCACTTGTGAATATGTTTGGATATGTGTCCAATCTGCGGGGCATGTCGCAGGGCCGGGCGCAATTTACAATGCAATTTGATCACTATGCGGAAGTTCCAAAAACCGAAGCGCAAAAAATTATCAGCGAGTTGAGTTAGGCTCGCACGACACTAACCCCGGTCTGAGCTTTAAGAACAGACCTATTCCTTAAACATCAGGAGGTCTTTATGGCGAAGGAAAAGTTTAAGCGTAACAAGCCGCATGTAAATATCGGCACGATTGGACATGTTGATCATGGCAAGACGACGCTAACGGCGGCGATTACGATGACACTGGCGAGTGTAACGGGCG
>JARFRJ010000390.1 GCA_029287305.1 Hyphomonas sp.
AAGGCTCAAAGAATAAGGACGGCCCCAGCATGGTTTGTCGCGCGGCTTGTAGAACGGCTTGCAGCGCAGCTGAAATGACCGTCATTGGCTTGAAGGGGCGATAGGGCGATAATGGACCTCGCAGAGATTCCTGTTGCAGAGCTTGGCGAGGCGGACGCGGCGGCAGAACTGGCCCGCCTGGCAGAACTGATGCAGGCGGCAGATCGGGCCTATTATCTGGCCGATGATCCTGAGATCAGCGATGCGGACTATGATGCCTTGCGCCGGCGCAATCTGGCGATTGAGGCGCGATTTCCAGACCTGAAACGCGTCGACAGCCCAACAGATACGATCGGGGTCAAGCCGGTTGAAACCTTTAACAAGGTTCAGCATGCCAAGCCGATGCTGTCTCTGGACAATGCTTTTTCTGAAACGGATATGGTGGATTTTGTCCAGCGTGTTCGGCGGTTTCTGGGGCTGGATGAAAGCGCGTCTGTCGCGCTTACAGCCGAGCCAAAAATTGATGGTCTTGCTTTAAGCCTCACCTATCAGGCGGGCCGGCTTATCCGGGCGGCGACACGTGGCGATGGCAAGATCGGCGAGGATGTCACCGCCAATGCCCGCACAATTGCGACCATACCCGCCCAGTTGCAAGGCGAGGACTGGCCGGAGCGCATTGAGATACGCGGCGAAATTTATATGAGCCAAGAAGACTTTGCGGCCTTGAATGCGCGCGAAACCGAGGCCGGGCGTAAAATCTATGCCAATCCACGCAATGCGGCGGCAGGCAGTTTGCGCCAATTGGATGCTTCCATCACAAAAGCCCGCCAGCTTTCCTTTTTTGCCTATGCTTGGGGTGAGACGTCGCGCGATTTTGCCAATAGTCAATATGCAGCTGTCCAAGCTTTTAAGAGATGGGGGTTTGCCGTAAACCCTCATTTTACACGCCATGAGACACTGGCGGCGCTTTTGGCGGTGTATCAGGATATTCTGGCGCGTCGCAGCGGGCTTGGCTATGATATTGATGGGGTGGTCTACAAAGTCGACCGGCTGGATTGGCAAGAGCGGCTTGGCTTTGTCAGCCGGGCACCGCGCTGGGCGATCGCCTATAAATTCCCCGCAGAACAAGCCATCACCCGGCTGGAAGCGATTGATATACAGGTTGGTCGGACCGGCACATTGACGCCGGTGGCGCGCTTAAAACCGATCACGGTTGGCGGTGTTGTCGTCTCCAATGCCAGCCTGCATAATGAGGATGAGATTGCCCGCAAGGATGTACGCGTGGGCGATCAGGTGCTTATCCAACGAGCCGGGGATGTCATTCCGCAAATTCTGGGCGTGGTCGATGCGGATCGGGCCGATCGCGCGGCGCCTTATATGATGCCTCAAACCTGTCCTGAATGCGGCTCACCTGCGGTGCGGGAGCGGGATGAAAAAGGCAGTGAAGATGTCCGACGCCGCTGCACAGGCGGGCTTACTTGCCCAGCCCAGAGTATTGAGCGTTTAAAGCATTTCGTATCGCGTCAGGCCTTTGATATTGAAGGCTTGGGGGCCAAACAGATTGAACTTTTTTATGAGAAGGGCGTGGTCACCGCGCCGCAGCATATTTTCCAATTGGAGGCCCGCATCGCGGCGGCCCGGCTGTCGCCTCTGGCGGAATGGGAAGGTTTTGGGGCCCAATCGGCCACCAAATTGCATGAGGCGATCACCGCCCGCCGCCGCATCTCTTTTGCCCGTTTTCTGATCGCGCTTGGCATTCGTCATATTGGTCAAACCATGGCTGAGACACTGGCGCGCAGCTATCTGTCCTGGCAAGGCTTTTATACCGCGCTCGCCCAAGCCAGCCAGAGTGAAGAAGGCCGGCTTTGCGTCTTAGAAGACTTACTGGCCATAGATGGGGTCGGTGACCGGGCCGCCCATGCCTTAATCAATTTTTTTCATAATCAGCAAAACCGGGATATGTTGACAGAACTCCTTGCGGAAATTCAGATTGAAGATGCCGTCAAACCGCAAGAAAATCACGTCTTTTCAGGTAAAACACTGGTTTTTACAGGCGGTCTGGAAAAGATGAGCCGGGATGAAGCCAAAGCTAGGGCGACACGTCTTGGCGCGAAAGTATCCAGCTCAGTCTCTTCAAAAACCGATTATGTGATTGCCGGGGTCGGGGGCGGTAGCAAGCTGAAAAAGGCTGAGAGCCTCGGCATTACGCGTTTATCCGAAGCCGACTGGCTGGCCATGCTGGACGCATAAATTGGTTCAAAAAACCTAGCCAAGCTGGTCGACACTGCGCTGCCCGCTCAGGCTGATCAAACCGCGCAGACGTTTACAGATAAGCGCTTTACGTGGTCTTTTCTTGAGCAGATTCGCCTTAAGCGGCTTGGCCTTGGCCTTTTTTCAGCAATAGATTTGTAATATCTGCATAGGTGTTGGCCGCGCGCAGGTGATCGCGGAACTCCTCGCGGCTGAAAGCGCGGGAGATTTGGGCCAAGGCTCTTAAATGGTCAGAGCCTTCTGAAAGCGGGGCGAGCAACATAAAAATGAGATCGCAGGGCTCTTTATCAAAAGCGTCGAAATCTAAGGGTCGGCGCAGGCGCGCAAAGGCCCCTATGGATTTATCTATCCCGTTGAGGCGGGCATGAGGGATCGCCACGCCATAGCCAATCGCAGTTGAGCCAAGTCTTTCGCGATCTGTCACAGCGTGCAGAATGTCGCGTGGGTCAAGCCGTGTTAAATCTGCCAGTGTTTCACTTAATTGGCGTAACAGGCTTTGCGGTCCTTTAATCTGTAAATCGAGAAAGATCGCATCTTTGGATAAAAGATTCGAAAAATCATGCATTTGAAACCACCCTGACGCACTCGCTTAACTTAATGTTGGGTCTACCCACCCAATATGGCCATCTGAACGGCGATAAACCAGATTAAAGCGATCATGTGAAGAGTTTTTAAAGAAAACGACTGATGTTTCACCTAATTCAAGCTGCATGACCGCTTCTGCGACAGAAAGAGTTAAAACTTTTTCAGCTGTTTCAGCGATAATGAGAGGTTGGTCACCGCCTTCGCCTTCGGTTTTCAACGGATCACTTTCTTCATCCATGCTTTGCAGGATACGGGTCGGCATGATCTCACTGGGCAAGGGAGAGCGACCAGTTTTGTGGTGATCCTTAAGACGGCGCTTATAGCGCCGGACACGTTTTTCCATTTTATCAAGCGCAGTTTCGAGTGCCGCATAAGGCTCAGCCGCTGTTCCACGTGCTTGTAGAACGATGCCGGATGGCAGATTTACAGAACAGTCTACACTGATTTCATAGCGGTCTTTTGAGACGACAACATTCCCCGCTGTCGGTCGATCAAAATATTTGGTTACAGTCGCTTCGAGGCCAGTTTCAATGCGGGATCGTAAACTGTCCCCAAGCTCAATCTGTTTACCTGTAATCTGAATTTGCATAAATACAGCTCCTTATGGATATGATGAATTATTATACTGTAATCAACCTATAACCGACAATGCGTTTAGACGGATACGCTTACGGAAAAACTTAAACGACAAGAAATCTGACTATCCAATATTTTTTGCAAGCCCGATAGCCCTTTTAGATTTATATTGGCGGCGTCTTTGAAAACTTGACGGAATATTCAAGGCTTCACGATATTTTGCAACGGTCCGGCGGGAAATGTCAATTTCAAGATCGCGCAATTTTTGCACAAGCTGATCATCAGACAGCACCGCATTTTCGGCTTCTTCTTCTTTTATCAATGTCTTGATATGAAAGCGGACCGCTTCAGCAGAATGGGCTGCGCCGGAGCCAAGCCCGGATATGGCAGCGGTAAAAAAATACTTTAATTCAAACAGGCCGCGCGGCGTTGCCATATATTTATTCGCGGTGACCCGGCTAACGGTACTTTCATGTACATTTATGGTCTTCGCAATTTTATCGAGCGTGAGCGGGCGTAAATGCGCGATCCCTTGGGCCAGAAAAGCGTCCTGTTCGCGGACAATTTCCTTGCAAACCTTCAAAACGGTCTCAGCGCGCTGATTGAGGGATTTAATCAGCCAATTGGCATTTGCTGCACATTGAGAAATAAATTCCCTATCCGCCTCGGCCAAGGGCGTCGTTGAAATCTCGCTGTAATAGACCTGGTTCATCAGGACACGTGGCAAAGTGCTTGTATTTAATTCTACCGCATAACCGGTATCGGGCAAGACATGCACAAAGACATCCGGTTCAATCGCCACAGAAATATCTGAGGCAAAGGCCTCGCCCGGGCGAGGGGTCAATGTTTTAAGCTCTGCCAGCATATCCTCAATATCGTCTTGGCCGAGCTGGCAAAGCGTCATTAGCTGGGCAATATCTTGTTTGGCGACAAGTTCGAGATTTTCAAGCAGGGTTTGCATGGCCGGGTCCAGCCGATTGCGCTCGGCCAATTGCAGGCCAAGACATTCAGAGACAGATCGGGCCATAATGCCGGTTGGTTCGAAGTTTTGACAGAGCCTTAATATGTGCAGGATAGTCTCTTGCCCGGTTCCAAAACTCTCTGCCAGTTCCTCAAGATTGGCGCGGCAATATCCATCTTCGCCGGTTTCATGGATCAGCCTAGAGGCGATCAGCGCATCATCGGTATTAAGCCGGGCCATTTGAAGCTGTGTGGCCAAATGCTCCTGCAGGCTTAGCCCGCTATGGGTGGAGGCGTGATAGGCTTGGCTTTCCCCATCATAGAAATTTGAGCTGTCAGTGTGCTGTAGATGGGTCTGTCTGTCATGGCTCATCATCGGCGACGCGGTTCCGATCATATCTGACCCTGTATCGCCGTGCGAGATATCTTCTATCGGTGCATCCAAAGCATGTCCTGCTGCGTGCAAGGCGTGCCCGGTATCAAAGGCAATTTCCCCCTCGGACGGTTCCCATGTGCCGTCCGGACCCGGTTCATCTAAATTTTGCAGCTTGGGTTTGTCTTCCTCAGGCGCGCGCTCAAGCAGCGGATTGGCCTCAATTTCAGCATCGACATATTGGCTCAAGTCCAGATTGGACATTTGGAGCAGCTTGATCGCCTGCTGTAATTGCGGCGTCATCAGAAGGGATTGCCCTTGGCGGAGTGCGAGTTTTTGCTGCATAGACCCTATATTGTAAGACGTGGTTAAAGGCGCAAGCGCTCAAACGGACCCATTTTACCTTGGCGACGCTTTCATCCTCGATGGGCGCTTTACCTCTATCCAGATCGGTTAAAATCGCCCGGCTGGACCTGGAAACACAACCGGACTTTCCGCGCCATTTTCAGCCACACTGGCGACGCCAAAGAAGTAATTATCAATGACAATATTTTCCAGCGTAAACTCAGAAACTTTGCCGACATAGCGGCTATGGGTCCATTGCGGCGCGGTCGTTAAGCGCCAATAGAGTTTATATCCGGCTAGGTTTTCAGCCTGTTGGCCGTCTGCCATTTGCCAGCTCAGACGGGTTGAAGGGGCCACCGCCCCGGTAATCTCAACCGCGTCAGGAAAAGGCGGCGCAAGGGCAAGGCTTGCCAATGTGACCACATTCAGCGCGGTCAGCTTGGCAGCAAAGTTAAAATCCACATACTCAATTGTATCGCCATAATGGCGCGCGTCTTCTTGGCGCAAATCCTGATGTTGGCGGTCATAATGCTCATTGGTTTCCATAATCCGAACGGCGGGCATCCCTGCATCATTAAACGGCCTGTGATGACCGCCGCGACCAAAACGGTCGAGGCGATAGACCATCATCACATCCAGATTGGGAATATATTGATCCGCCAGACGGTCAATATAGCGGGCAAGATTGCGCGAGGCGCTGTCGACCTCGCCGCCGGTAAAGCGTCTGAGCCGGGCCTCCTCGGCTGTTTCCACCGCGCGCGTGCCTTCAGAAAAGACCCGCGCGGTTGTATTATTAATCACGCCATTTATGCCGGCAATATTGCCAATCATATCATTGTTCAAAACCGCTTGAATATCCCAGCCTTGCTCACGCGCATGTGCGGCAACGATTTTACCCCCAAATAGGCCCTGTTCTTCACCGGACAGGCCCATATAGACGATAGAGCTTGGAAATTCATATTGGCTGAGAATGCGGGCCGCTTCCAGCACCCCGGCCATGCCACTTGCATTGTCATTGGCGCCGGGGCTTTCAGAGGTTGCATTCATGGGATCGGTGATACGGCTGTCAATATCGCCGGACATGGCGACCATGCGGTTCGGGTCGAGCGTGCCACGCTGGATAGCGATGACGCTGGCAACATTGACAGGGTCGGGTATGCGCCGTTCACCGGAAACTGTGTCCTGAATGATCATGACCTCAAGACAGCCGCCGCACGCCTCAGAGATCGCTTCAAATTCAGATAAAATCCAGCGCCGGGCGGCCCCTATGCCGCGTGTCTCGCTTGTCGTTTCAGACAGGGTGTGGCGTGTTCCAAAATTGACCAATTTTGCAATATCCGCCTCTAGTCGCGCCGGGGAGGGAGCGGCGGCGAGTGTATGTAATAAGGCGTCATCAGAGGTTTGCGCTTGGCTGAAGACAAAAGAGGATCCGATAAGGGCAAAAAACAGGCTGAAAAGGCCTGTGCGTGAAAATGTGGATAGCATAGAGGTCTCCTTGATCGCAGCCCTGATACTGATCATGTTTTTGCCCGCACTGCAATCGACCTGACGCTTGCGGGGGGAGTTTTTATCGGCAGAATTGTATATTTTGAAGGCCGTCTGAGGTGGAGCCTGTCTTGTACATATGGGCTTTTTCTGTAAGATGTGTTTAGGTAAATTTATCTCTATTTGGGAACCGCAAGACTATGGCCTTTTCAACTCTGATCACCGAAAAAGATGGCAATATTGCCCTTATTAAGCTGAACCGCCCTGAGGCGATGAATGCGTTTAATCATCAGCTTATGGATGAATTAACCGAGGCGATTGACAAATTTGAAGCCGATCCGGAGATCGGGTGCCTTATCATAACGGGCTCTTCAAAAGCGTTTGCGGCCGGGGCGGACATTAAGGAAATGCAGGAATTATCCTATATGGATGCCTATTATCGCGATTTCATTACCTCTAATTGGGAGCGCACAACGCGCTGTCGCAAGCCTGTGATTGCGGCGGTATCGGGATATGCCTTAGGCGGCGGGTGCGAGCTGGCCATGATGTGTGACTTTATTCTTGCGGCTGACAATGCAAAATTCGGCCAGCCGGAAATTACAATCGGCGTTTCCCCCGGTGCCGGCGGCACACAGAGGCTGACCCGTTTTGTCGGCAAGTCAAAGGCGATGGAAATGTGTTTAACCGGGCGTATGATGGACGCTAAGGAAGCAGAACGCTGTGGCCTAGTTTCGCGCATTGTCACAGCCGATAATTTATTGGAAGAGGCTAAATCTGTTGCCAAAAAGATTGCTGGCATGCCGCGCGCGGCGGCTATGATGACCAAGGAAATGGTCAATGCGGCCTATGAAACACCGCTCTCGCATGGTGTACGCTTTGAGCGCCGCCTGTTTCATTCCCTGTTTGGGACGGAGGATCAGCAGGAAGGCATGAATGCCTTTGTCGAAAAGCGCACGCCGCATTTCAAGAATAAATAGGGCAAAAAGAGACCTTGCATCACAAGAGTATGATGGGCGGGGGATGCGGTTTCAGATCGCTTTATATACAGCCTGCATATTGCCTTCTTATCTTAGCCCTTAGGAGTGATCTGTATGAAAGCCTTTAAATCTTTATCCGGTCTTGCCGCGCCGCTTATGGAAAAGGGGCGCTTAATGGCAAATGTTGATACGGACATGATCATTCCCAAACAATTCCTGAAAACAACAGAGCGGACAGGCCTGTCTAAAGGCCTCTTTTATGAATTGAAAACCCGCTCTGATGGCTCTCTCAATCCAGACTTTATCTTGCATCAGGAGGCCTATAGCTCGGCGCAAATCCTGATTGCGGGGGAAAATTTTGGCTGTGGGTCTTCGCGCGAACATGCGCCCTGGGCGCTTTTGGATCAGGGGATTTCGGCGGTTATTGCGCCAGGTTTTGCGGATATTTTCTATAATAATTGTTTTAAGAATGGCGTATTGCCGATTGCCTTGCCGAGCGAGCATGTTGAGGCTTTAGCCCGGCAAGCTGGCGGCGGTAATCATATCTTCAACATTGATCTGGAAAGCCAGACGCTGACAGCCCCCGATGGCACGGCATATCATTTTGAGATCGATGCAAGCCGAAAGCATAATCTGATAGAAGGGCTCGATGAAATTGCCCTCAGCCTGCAAAAACAGAGTGAAATTTCTGCTTTTGAGGCCCAGCGTGCGATCAGCCTGCCTTGGCTTTCCTCCTAAAAATAACACGTATTTATGTATCTTCATTAAAGCTGTTATAGATTACGGATAGTGTTTATCCCATATATTGGAGATTCGCGCTGTATTTTCCGCGCAATCTCATTTATAGAGAGTTAATCTGTGTTCGATATGAGTCTGATAATTTCCCTGAGGGGAAAATCGCAGATATTTGATTTCCTGATGTGAAAGAGACGTGCTTGACTGAGACTGAAGACTTATCTGACCCAATCACATTTTCTGATTTGGGACTGAATGCCAAAATCCTTCAATCCATTGAAGAAGCGGGATATGTTCATCCTACGCCAATACAAGAGCAGGCCATCCCGCATGTCCTGACAGGCGGGGACATAACCGGCATCGCCCAAACGGGCACGGGTAAAACCGCTGCCTTTGTTCTGCCAGTTATCCATCGTCTTGCCAAAGGGCGCGCGCGGGCGCGCATGCCCCGTACACTGATCCTTGCGCCGACGCGTGAATTGGCAGATCAGGTGGCTGAAAGCTTTATAAAATATGGCAAACATTTAAAGCTGACCATGGCGCTTTTAATTGGCGGGGTCAGTTTCAAGGATCAGGAACGGCTTTTGATGCAAGGCGTTGATGTGTTGATCGCAACGCCGGGTCGGTTAAAAGACCAGTTTGAGCGGGGTAAGATACTCCTGACGGGTGTCGAGACGCTGATCATTGATGAAGCCGACCGCATGCTGGATATGGGCTTTATCGATGATATAGAACAGATTGTATCGCTTTTGCCGAAACGGCGCCAGACGCTGTTATTCTCGGCCACATTTGCCAAGGAAATTGAGAAACTGGCGCGAAATTTCCAGCGCGACCCTTTGCGCATTGAAGTGACACGCCCGGCTGAAACGGCGGCGACGATAACGCAATACGTAGTGAAAATTCCTGTGAATGATGCCAAAGCGCGCCGATATGCGCTGCGTAAAATTATTGAAAGCTGCAAAATTGAAAGTGCAATTGTCTTTTGCAATCGCAAAAGAGAGGTCGATATTGTCACAAAATCTCTGAGTGCGCATGGTTTTGATGCGGCGGCCATTCATGGCGACCTGTCGCAAACATACCGTATGCAAACCCTGGAACGCTTCCGTAAGGGGGAGTTGAAACTCCTGATCGGCTCAGATGTGGCCGCGCGCGGGCTTGATATTCCAGATGTCTCTCATGTGTTTAACTTTGCGCCGCCGCCCAAGGATGAGGATTATGTCCACCGGATCGGGCGTACAGGCCGGGCGGGCCGGGCCGGTAAAAGCTATACGATTGTTGGACCAGAGGATGAAAAATCCTGGACGCAAGTCCTTAAAATGATTGGTCAGGAGGTTGAGGCGGTCGATATACCCGGGCTTCTGGATGAATTATCGCAATTGCCAGCTGGGCGTAGCGGTGATCAGCGCAAGACTCGTGCCAGACGTGGGGAGAAAGCCGACCCGTCGCGGCCTGAAAAATCGAGCGCATCACGCAAACCATCGACTGAGAAAACCAGCCAAGTGCCTTCACCTCAGGACACGGATAAAACGCCGGAGCCTCGAAAACCCTCTCCTCGTAAAAGAGAGGCCGCCCCCGCCAAGACAAGAGACTTGCCGCCTTCTAAAGATCGCGTGAAAGGCTTCGGAGATGATGTCCCCAGCTTTTTTACACAGAGCTGACAGAAGACCAGATTAAGCCAAATGGCTGAAAACGCTTTAGCCGAGCTTTACAGCCGTTCCAAAACAGAGAATTTCAGCCGCGCCCTGGGTGACCATGGAGGTGGTGAACCGTACACCGACAATGGCATCGGCATTCATTCTGCGACCATCTTCAATCATGCGGTCATAGGCCTGCTCACGCGCCTCAGCCATGAGTTTTGTATATTCCAAAACCTCACCGCCGACAAGGTTGCGAAAGCTTGCAATAATATCGGTTCCGATATGTTTGGCACGGATAACATTACCGCGCGCAATGCCAAGGGTTTGCGTGATTTGACGATCAGGTAATGTATCGGTGGTTGCCGTCAGCATATCATTTCTCCACATTTTTATCGTAATAATCGTCTTCTTTATTCGACACTCTGTCGAGTATTACACGCACCATAATATAAGCGATAATGAGTAGGACAGCCGCAGCAATCCAAGTAAGCCAGTGTTCACTCGCTACCGCGATAATGCCAGTAAACACAGCCAGAGCATAGCCAGCAACGCTAAGGATAACCAAAATAAGAGCAATTGTATCAAGTTTCATAATATACTCTGAATTGAGGCTTTTATCTTAGCTCCAAAGGCCATTTTCGTAAAGCGCCATCTTTATATAATAGAGGCCTGTGGAATGGCGGAATTGCGGGCGTGTTCTATATGAAGGCGGCCTTGCTCATAGTGGGCCTCAATATTGAAAATCTCGGCCAGCCGCCTCTGTGTCATCGTTGCTTCTGGCGTGCCAATCCTATCAATTTTACCCGCCTTCATCCAGATCAGTGTGTCGGCATAACGCGCCGCCAAGCCAAGATCATGCAGCACGATCAGGGCGCTGCCGCC
>JARFRJ010000369.1 GCA_029287305.1 Hyphomonas sp.
CGGCGCGGCGCGCGCCGGTGACCTCTATCTCTTTCGCATTGAAACCGGGGCCCCGGCCAAGCATTGCGCGATCCTGACCGGACCCAAACGCATCCTCCATGCCTATTGGGGCCATAGCGTGGTCGAAACCCGGCTTGTGCCCTGGTGGGAACGGCGTCTGGCGGCAGCGTTTCAATTTCCCAATCTGATCAAGGATGGCGTTGAGACAGGGGAGCCCCGCTAATGGCTCAAATCGCGTTTTCAGCTCTTGGACAAGCTGCAGGCAATGCGCTCCTGCCAAACGGGGTGGGCTTGCTTGGGCTTGAAGTATCCGGCGCAGCGCTTGGCGGTGCGATTGGCGGGCTGATCGGTAATCAGATTGACAGGTCGCTATTTGTCCCAAATGCGCAAGGCCCGCGCATAGAGGCTTTGCGGATTATGGAAAGCCGGGAAGGGGCTGGCATTGCTAATATTTATGGCCGGATGCGGGTCAGTGGTCAGGTCATCTGGGCGGCCCGTTTTCGCGAACATCGCAGCACACAAAGTGCAGGCGGCGGCAAAGGCGGGCCGAAACTAACAGAATATCGCTATACGGTGAGTTTTGCTGTTGCGCTCTGTCAGGGCGTGATCAGCCGGGTCGAACGGCTTTGGGCGAATGGTGAAGAGATCGCCTTGAATGATCTGCCGCACCGTCTGTATAAGGGCAGCGCGGTTCAATTACCCGATCCGGTGATGGAAGCGATTGAAGGGGCGGGCAAAGTGCCAGCCTATCGCGATATCGCCTATATTGTCTTTGAGGATTTACCGCTGGAGGCCTATGGCAATCGCCTGCCGCAAATGAGCTTTGAGGTCTTGCGCGACAGTTCCACGCTCATGGGCCCAGCGCCCGGCTTTGAACTCTCGCAGAGGGTTACCGGCCTCAATCTTATTCCGGCGAGCGGTGAATTTGTCTATGGTACAACCCCGGTAAGCCGGGTGCAGTTTCCAAATATTGAACAGGCTGAAAATAGCCACACCGCCGCCGCGATGAGTGATATGCGCGTCTCCCTCGACCAGATGCAGGGCGAATTGCCTCTGGTCCGGCATGTCGCCCTGACGATTGGCTGGTTCGGCACTGATCTGCGCGTCGGGGCATGCCAGATCAAACCCGGCATAGAGACGCGTGACAAGCGCACCCGGCCTTATGATTGGCGCGTCAGCAATGAGGACCGTGCGAGCGCCTATCTGATTACGGGCGGGGAGGCAGGCACGCCCAATTATGGCGGCACGCCGTCAGATCAGGCCGTGATTGAAGGGATTCGTGAGTTAAAGGCCCGCGCTTTGGAGGTCACGATATCCCCTTTCCTATTTATGGATATCGCGCCCGGCAATGGCTTGCCCGATCCATATGGCAAGAACGAACAGGCCGCCTTTCCATGGCGCGGTCGGATCACGGACCTTGTGGACGGAGCCGTAGAGACACGTCTTGCAATTGAGCGTTTTCTTGGCCAGGCAGGGGCCTATGATTTTGAAATCGACGGCGAGACCATTCGCTGGAAGGGCGCGAGCGATGATTATGGCTATCGCCGCTTTGTTCTGCATCAGGCTTGGCTGGCCAAAGCCGCTGGTGGGGTGGAGGCCTTCCTGCTCGGCTCTGAGATGCGGGGTCTGACAAGGCTGCGGGATGGGGCGGGGCGGTTTCCCTTTATCGAGGGTTTGATCGCGCTGAGCTATGAGGTGCGCAATATCCTCGGCGCGGCGTGCAAAATATCCTATGCCGCCGATTGGACCGAATATGGGGCTTATCTGCCTGCAGATGGGACGGGCAATGTGCTCTTCCCACTGGATTATCTCTGGGCCGATGCGAATATCGATTTTGTTGGTGTCGATTGGTATCCACCGATTGGCGATTGGCGCGATGGGGAAGATCACCTAGATGCGCTGGCCGGATATCAAGGCCCGGAAGACCCCGATTATCTGCGCCGCCATATGGCAGGCGGCGAGGGGTATGACTGGTATTATGCCAGCTCGGAAGATCGCGACGCGCAGGTCCGCACACCGATAGAGGATACAGTCTATCGGGAAGCTTTTATCTTTCGCCCGAAGGATTTGATCGGCTGGTGGGGGCATGATCATCATGAACGTTATGGCGGCACGCGCCAAGGTTCACCGACGCCGTGGCGGGCGGCGATGAAGCCTCTGCGCCTATCCGAGATTGGCTTTCCGGCGGTCGATCGCGGCGGCAATGCGCCCAATCTGTTTTATGATCCAAAAAGTGCCGAAAGCGCCCTGCCGCCCTATTCGCGCGGTCAGAGAGATGATTTGTTTCAACGCGTCGCGCTCAATGTTGCGCTGGAGTTTTGGCAGGCCCAGAGCGCGGTAGAGGCGGCGCATGTCTGGTGCTGGGATGCCCGGCCTTGGCCGCTTTTTCCGGTCCGGCAGGACATCTGGTCAGATGGACCCAATTGGAGCTTTGGTCATTGGCTCAATGGGCGGGCCGGTCTGTCCGACCTAGCCAGCATCGTACAGCATATTGCAGCCGAGGCGAAAGTCAGCCTAGATGTCAGTCAGGTCAGTGGTTTCCTTGATGGCTATATTATCAATGGGGTGACCTCGCTGCGCGGGGCCTTGCAGCCCTTGATCACAGCCTATGGGCTGGCCTTGGCCGAGCGGTCAGGCCAGCTTAC